>CAIYIP010000124.1 GCA_903926285.1 uncultured Gammaproteobacteria bacterium | reverse complement strand
GCGCTACTTGCGCAGGCATGATGAAATTCCTGAGATGACCGACAACATTCTTGTTGTTGATCGCAATGATCATTTGATCGGTATTCTGCCTTTGCGCAAACTGCTGGTATCAGATCCCGATCAGACGGTTGAAGACGTGATGATCACTGATTTCCAGGCGATCCCGGTTAACATGGATCAAGCCGAAGTTGTGCAATTGTTCGAGCGTATGGACTGGATTTCAGCGCCTGTTATCGATGAGGGCGGCAAACTACTGGGCCGAATCACCATCGATGACATCGTTGATGTAATTCGCGAAGAGTCGGACCACTCCATCAAAAGTATGGCGGGCCTGGGCGACGCAGAAGATACTTTCGCGCCCGTCTTGCGCACAGCCAGAAACAGGGGTGTATGGCTGGGCATAAACCTGATAACAGCATTTCTTGCTTCCGCAGTTATCAGCCAGTTTTCGGCAACGATTGATAAAGTAGTAGCGCTTGCTGTGTTGATGACGATTGTCGCGAGTATGGGCGGCGTTGCCGGCAACCAGACACAAACCATGGTTATCCGCAGCATGGCGCTGGGCCAGATCGGCAAAACCAATTCCATGTGGCTGATGAATCGCGAATTGATGGTTGCAGCGTTGAACAGCCTAATGTGGGGCTTTGTTGCAGCAGCCACTGCGGTATGGTGGTTTAATGATTGGACACTCGGCTATATTTTCGCTGCAGCCATGGTAATCAATCTAATGACTGCAGCCCTGTCAGGAGCCTTTCTTCCCTTGATGTTGAAGTCAATGAACATTGATCCAGCTTTGGCGGGTGGAGTGATTCTCACAACCATCACTGATGTTGTAGGTTTTCTGTCGTTTCTGGGTTTAGCCACGCTGTTTTATTGAAACATTTCCACAAGGGAAAGACCCATGTATTCCAAAGATCCTGAAATACTTCATGAAGGCCCGAGCAAAAGCCGGCTCAAACGGGACTCGACCGAACTGCAGAAACTTGGCCAGCAACTTACCGAGACGACTGAATCACTGTTAAAAAAATGCGAGCTTCCCGACAATCTGCTCCGCGCCATCCATGAATACAACAGGCTGCCAAATAAACATGGCGCAAAGCGCAGACAGTTGCAATTTATTGGCAAGGTGATGCGCGAATTGACGGATGAGGAAATTGAAAGAATTTTGCGCCAGACCAACCAGAACTCAGCTCTGTTGCAACGGCGCACACAGGAAATGGATCAGTTGCTTATTACGTTTCTTGCGGGCGATGACAGCGGCATCGAGCTGTTGTTAAAACGTCATCCGAAAATCGACATCCAGCAACTGCGGCAATTGATCAGGCAGGCGCGCAAGGAACAGCAAGCTGAACAACAAAAAGCAGAGCTGAAGGAATTGCAGAACCTGCATCAGAAAGATCCGGTTGCAGCTGCACAACGCGCAGCAAGTAATCTCTACAACACTGCAGGCAGCCGTAAGCTTTTGCAGTTTTTGCGGGACCTGTACCAAGAATAATCCGCAGTACAGTACTACGTCTTACGAAGACTTCTCTCTGCAATCCTGAATCAAACTAATCATCTGACTCGCTGATATTCGGCATCGTATTACCAGTCTTCGTGCCTGCCAGTTGCTGATTTACGCGCTCAGCGATTTTGCCGTAAATCTGCGCGACATTACCTTTAGGGTCGGCCGCTACTGCTGGATTGCCTTCGTCACATTGCTTCCTGATGTTTGCATCAAGTGGCAAAGTCCCAAGTAGTTCAACACCGTAGGATTTGGCAATACGATCTGCGCCACCTTCACCAAAGATGTGTTCGCTGTGGCCGCAATTCGCGCAAATATGGATGCCCATATTTTCTACCACTCCCAATATGGGCACCTGCACCTTGCGAAACATTTCGATGCCGCGCTTGGCATCAAGCAAGGCAACATCTTGCGGAGTTGTGACAATCACAGCGCCAGTGACTGGCACGGACTGGGCGAGACTCAGCTGGATATCGCCGGTGCCGGGGGGCATGTCGATAATCAGGTAATCCAGTTCGCCCCACTGCGTGTCATTGAGTATCTGGTTGAAGGCACCCACCACCATCGGACCGCGCCAGACCATGGCCTGATTGTCGTCCACAAGAAAACCTACAGAATTACATTTGATGCCATGCGCGGTAATCGGCTGCATCTGGTTGCCATTGACAATCTGGGGGCGTTTGCCAGCTACGCCAAGCATCATAGGCTGACTAGGGCCGTAGATGTCCGCATCAAACAAACCTACTTTATGACCCTGGCGATGAAGAGCAAGAGCAAGGTTTACCGCAGTCGTCGATTTACCAACACCACCCTTGCCGGAGGCAACAACCACAATATGACTTATCTGCCGCAGATTGAGACTGATATTTGCGTGGACTTGAGTAGCCATGATTTGTTCCTG
>CAIYIP010000123.1 GCA_903926285.1 uncultured Gammaproteobacteria bacterium | reverse complement strand
CCGCCTTCGTTGGTGGTGATATTGCAGCGATTAAATCCGGAGGCGATTTTTTGCTCGAGCGTAGCGTTAGGAAGTAAGTCGCCTGCCAACTGTTCGATTGTGAATTGGTTGAAGGGTATATTTTTGTTGAAGGCGTTGATCACCCAATCACGGTAGCTCCACATTTCTCGGAAATTATCGAAGTGAATACCATGGCTGTCGGCAAAGCGAGCCGCATCGAGCCAGATTCTGCCCCGGTGTTCGCCCCACGAAGAAGATTGCAGGAACTGATCCACGAGTTTTTCGTAGGCATCGGGTCGGGTATCTGCAACAAATGCTTCAACAATGCATTGCCCAACTATTGTTGCCTTACTACAGGTCACTTCATTGTTGTCATAACATCAAGCCAGTCCTCTGGATTAGTGACGCCGCCTTCATGCCTCAGGTGTATCCCGGCTGAACGCAAGATCTCCACCTACCAGTCGCACCCTGATAATGCTGCCTGGAGGATAGCTGCCCTTCAGCACTTCCTGCGCAAGCGGATTTTCGAGCCATTGCTGTATTGCGCGTTTGAGCGGACGCGCACCATACACCGGATCGAAACCCAGCGCAGAGAGTTTATCCAATACTTCCGGATCAAGCCGCAGCGCAAGATCAAGTTCGCCCAAACGATGTTGCAGCAGGCCAATCTGGATATCAGCAATGTTGCGCACGTGTTCTTTCAACAGCGGATGGAACACAACCACTTCGTCGATCCGGTTGATGAACTCGGGACGAAAGTGTTTTGTGACCACCTGCATCACAGTAGCCTTGACGCTTTCATACGCAGAGTAACTGGCAGATTCGTCCTGCATCAGATCCTGGATTTTGTCGGAGCCGAGATTTGACGTCATCACAATTACAGTATTGCGAAAATCCACTGTACGACCATGGCCATCTGTCAGCCGGCCGTCATCAAGCACCTGCAGCAGGATATTGAAGACATCAGGATGCGCCTTCTCTACTTCATCCAACAGCAGGACAGAATAAGGCCTGCGGCGCACAGCTTCTGTGAGATAGCCACCCTCTTCGTAACCAACGTAACCAGGAGGTGCGCCGATCAAACGTGCTACCGAATGCCGTTCCATGAACTCCGACATGTCGATGCGCACCATTGCTTCTTCGGTGTCGAACAGGAACTGTGCCAATGCCTTGCATAACTCGGTTTTCCCAACACCGGTGGGGCCGAGAAACAGGAAGGAGCCATTTGGCCTGCGCGGATCGGACAGACCCGAGCGCGACCTGCGCACGGCATTCGCTACAGCATTTACTGCTTCGGACTGACCGATCACGCGTTTATGCAACTCGGTTTCCATACGCAGCAGTTTCTGTTTTTCACCTTCCAGCATTTTCGAAACAGGAATACCCGTGGCACGCGACACGACTTCGGCAATTTCTTCCTCAGTCACCTTGTTGCGTAGCAGTTTCATTTCAGCGAGCTGGGGATTCGCCGCCGTTTCGAGTTTTTTCTCGAGCGCAGGAATAATTCCGTATTGCAACTCGGACATACGGGCAAGGTCGCCACTGCGGCGGGCAGCATCCATATCAATGCGCGCCTGCTCAAGGTCACTCTTGATTTTCTGCGAGCCCATTAACGAAGACTTTTCAGTACGCAGGATTTCATCAAGGTCGGCATATTCTTTTTCGAGCCGATCAATATCTTCCTGCAGTTTGTCGCGACGTTTGCGCGAGGCTTCATCCGTTTCTTTCTTCAGTGCTTCACGTTCGATTTTCAGCTGGATCAGGCGCCGCTCCAGCCGATCCATGTCCTCGGGCTTGGAATCTATTTCCATACGAATAAGACTCGCCGCCTCATCAATCAAATCGATGGCCTTGTCGGGCAGCT
>CAIYIP010000122.1 GCA_903926285.1 uncultured Gammaproteobacteria bacterium | reverse complement strand
TTCATGGGGAAGCCTGGCGTTCAGCGCTATTCAGACGTACAGCTAATTTTGTCCGGCGTTTGAAAGGGGCAATTTGAATCAAGCCGGTGATGCAAACTCACCACCGGCTCAAGTCCGTTGTTAAAGCCTGTTATCCTGGCAGTAATGTTCCTGCGGATCCGACCCAGCGAGCCACTTGAGTGTCCAGCTACTTTTCCATGGACGGGTGTAGGTGCCAGGATCGTTAATCGTCAGTTCGTAGTTCATCGTGTTGTAGTCGACACGTGTCAGGCGTTCGGTGGCATGCATCTGTGTGCTGTGTGGCAAGCCGCCAGGCAGCCAGAATTTTTCGTTGAAGCCTTCCGACTCAATCACAAAGGTGTCGCCTTCCCAAGCGCCCACATTGCGCCCGTAGTAGAGCAGGTTGCCGTCATCAATCTGAAAGCCGCCATCATGCGCACGACCATCCGTGTAGATCAGCTGCCAGTCGTGATTGCCACCGCCGGCAATAACAAAGATACGCTGCATCGGTTTGTCTTCAAGCAACTGGATGCCATAGGGCTCGAGAAATTTGCGCGGTCCTGCGGGCGGGCGGCATTCAAGATAAGTCGGGTCGTTGGCAAGGAACTCACGCTGCCGCTTTTCATACAGGCGCAGTGCCCATGTCTGCAGCGGCGCGACTTTAGCTGCGTCCGCAATATTCTCAAGCTGGCCGTTGGCGGCCATGGCAACGCCAGTACCCTCTTCCATCAGCACGGAAGTGTCTGGGACCCAATACCCGACTTCGCCGGGAGGTGCGCCAAGACGCGGCGTGCCATCGGGCCAGCGCGGTGTTTCCTGTGCGGGCTGGTCCGTGATGGTAGAAAACAGCGTCGGCATGGCAAGGCCCAGTACCTCCTGGCCGCTGCTGTCGACAACAACCTCATCGCCCCAAACCTGATGACTTTTGTCACGCGCGCTAAAACCCTGCACAGTAATGTTGTCGCCGGGTTTTAGCACTGTTTCGTCCCAGCCGTTCAGTTCGAGCAATTGCGGACTTTCGAGTTCCACGTACCAGGGTGTTTCCTGTGCGCCATCTTTCACGAGCATGAAGACGTGTGCATGCGGATTGGCCCAGTCCACTTTGGTAACCCTGCCTTTGAGCGTAACGGTCTGCTCCGGATCAAACTTGGCGGAAATACCGTGATGGGCCAGTACTGCCGTACTCGCGAGTAATAAAACTGTGGCTCGGGTGAACCAGTGACAATATTTGTGCAACATCGTTGCCTCCTGCTAAAAAATTCGCTGTGTCGCGCTATAGGGAAGATCAGGGGAAGATCGGCTGGTTACGGTCCATAACCTTGTACTGGGTACCCAGCATGAGATCGAAAGCCATGTTCGCGTCCTGGCAGACAAACTCGAAGGTTTCGCCTTCTTCCCAGTTCATGTTGTAGCCGGTGGTCCAGGGTTGCGTGTAGGCGCCGGGGTCATCAATGGTGATCTGGTAATCGAGCCGTTCGCGCGATACCCGCGTGAAACGTTCGCTCAGGTGCAACTGGGTTGTATGGGGCGATCCCACATCGTCGAACCACATTTTTTCATTGAAGCCGACCGTATCCACTACCAGCGTGTCGCCTTCCCAGTGGCCTATCGAGTGACCGTGGTAGGTGGGTTTCAGATTGTCGGGATGCTCGCGCCCATCCATATAAATTTCGCGATAGTGACGTGGGCCGCCGGTCGGGAAAATATAGATTTTTTGCATGTCCGGAAATTCAACAAACTGCGTGCCATAGGCGGTGGCCACTTCGCGCGCTCCTGGCGAGGGCTTGCAGCGGGTATACGGTTCGAAACGGGTACGCGAGCGCGCTTCGAACAGCGCCTTGGCCCAGGGCAGATAAGGTATTTCACTGAGTTTTATTTTCGGGTAGCGATCGGCAATCTTCAGCACGTCTTCATAAGGGGTATAGGCAATAATGGAACCTTCCGGAATCACATCAAAAACAGAGAGCATCGGACGTGTGCCGAAGTTGGCCCACATGCCGGCTACTTCACCCGGTACCGAGCCGAGCACTACTCGCCCTTCGGCATTGCGCGGTGCAGGATGGGATTCCCTGACGGGCCTCGGCGGTTGTGCCTGCAGTGCAGGCGGGATTGCGAGAGCAAGCGCAATCGCTGCGAGCAGCATCACACGTTTTTTGTAAGTCACGATCACGGAGTTTTCCTCTGAGTAAGTTTGGTGATTCGTATTATGTTTTTATTATTTATTTCCGCTTGGGCATAAAAAGCATAGTGCTGAACGGGTGGCCAACTTTACATGATCGCTTGGCCTGAAGGTACTGCGTAATCGGGTTTTTACGCGAGGAAACAGGGAGCAAATGTGAATATTGTACTATTGAAGTACTTGGTGGAGCTTGCAGATAAAGATCATGTCTTGTCCAGGTTGTGCGCGCTTTAAACCGAACGGATCGGTTCGAATTGTTTTGTTGTGCTTGATGCGTCCGGGTGATGCTCTGGTTTTGGCATTGACAGTTTCGCAAATGAATTTCGCCATGTGCTCTTTTGCGTTTTATAACTCCGTGTCGCTTTCGCCAAAAAGCATGACGTGGCCCGACACAAGTTTCAGGGTGTTCACGCAATACAAGGCCAAAAATTAAGTAGTATCACTCTAATATTGTTATAGAATTCAGAGTTTGGAAAAACACAATAATTAGCTATGTTCCCGTCGTCAAAAACCCCTGTGCGGTTGATTTGTTTTGTCGGAACGCGCCCCGAATGCCTAAAGGTTGCCCCTGTGGTACGGCAGGCGATGGGCGATCCGCGCTTTGACGTGGGTGTCGTTTCGAGCGGCCAGCATCCGCACATGGTTGCCGAAACCCTGGCTCATCTCGAACTTTCACTCGCGAGCAGCCTTGCGCCGGTTCCACCGGGGTCGATCCTGTCCAAAACGGTTGGTCATCTACGTAAACATGCGCGCCAGTGGCTTGAGGTCGAACGACCTGATGTAGTGCTGGTGCAGGGTGATACCTCGACTGCCTACGCCTGTGCCCTGGCTGCCTCGGACTGTGGCTTGCCGATAGCCCATCTCGAAGCCGGCCTGCGTACGCAGAACCCGATGCGGCCTTTTCCCGAAGAGCCTTTCCGGCGGCGTATAGCACCGTTGGCACGTTGGCACTTTGCGCCGACGCACATGGCTGCGCAGAATTTGCGCGACGAAGGCATCAGCCCGCATCAGGTACACATGGTAGGCAACAGTATCGCCGATCTGTTGCGCGAGACTCTCGAGCGCCCTGTTCCTCATCACATCGCTTGGCAAACACTTGGCAAGCGCCTTGTCGTAATGACCCTGCACCGCCGTGAAAATTATCAGCAGGGACTCGTGAATGTGTGTAAAGCCATGCTCGAATTGCTCGAAGCCGATGAGGATTTGTGCCTGGTCTGTCCGGTGCATCCAAACCCTCTGATCGGGACGCGGGTGCGACGGTTGCTGGGTCAACATCCGCGGATTTTGTTGACCGTGCCCCAGGCCTATCGTCCCTTTATTGGGCTCTTGCAGGACGCGAGTCTGATCGTGACGGATTCGGGCGGCATCCAGGAAGAGGCGGTCTATCTGGGCGTGCCGGTACTTGTCACGCGTTCAGAAACCGAAAGACCCGAAGCCACGCTCAATGGCACGGTGCAACTGATAGGAAACAATCAACACATTCTTCTGTTGTCGTGCATTAGCAGTCTGCAGTCACCCCGGCCTAGGCCATGTCCTTTTGATGACCACGCACCTTTCGGTGATGGCCATACCTCAACTCGCGTGCTGAATGTGCTTCAGGCTATGCAAAAAGCGGCCGCAGCTTGAAAAGTATTGCAGTTACAGCAAGTGTTGCCGCAGGACAATTGCGCGAATTTCTTCTGCGTGGTCCGGCGCAACAACAAGGCTCACACCATGCGGGTGCCGTGGCAGGTACTATCAGCCATGGTTCAGTCTATTACGTATATGGTGAAATTACCGGCTACTACCTGCACTGGCTGGCTTCCCTGCCAGCATCGGATGTGCAAATTTCCTTACGCGCGCGCGCTGCAACAACCTGGCTGGACAAATATCTCCAGAGTGAAGGCATGCCAGCGACCAGAATTTACCTCGACACTGCACCCGATGACTGGCGCAACAACGCGCTGTTTGCTTTTGACCTCGCGATGATTGCCGGCGGCCTGGCAAGAGCAGGGTTTCACGGCTTGATTAAACTGCCTGCAACGTTAACGCAAAATCTGCTGGCCTGGCTGCAGCAGTTCGTTGCAGGGGAGCAGCTCAAGGTTTGCCTCGTCAACGACAAGTCAGTTGTGTTGCCATCACGCTGGTCTACGCAAGGCGGCAGTTTTACGGCGAAGACCGCCAGTCGTATTTTGCTGTTAGCGAGGCAAGCGCCTGTGGACGCATCATTGCTCGATGTTTGCCGAAAAATTCTTGCGTCATACGCGATGGCTGCTGATCAGAATGGCCTCGACATGCTGCATCCCACTTTGTACGCCATTGAGGGCTGCCTGTTGGCGCCAGACGCCGATTACGAAAAGCTGGCACTCTGGTTTGATCAGATCGTGAGTCTGCAGGCACCGGATGGCAGCTTGCCTGAGTCATTGC
>CAIYIP010000121.1 GCA_903926285.1 uncultured Gammaproteobacteria bacterium | reverse complement strand
ACTAGTGACTGGAGTTCAGACGTGTGCCTTCCGATCTCATCAGGAAGTCGAGCCGCCGACCAACGGCAGCCTTCTGATTAAGAGTATGCAGGACTTCCTTGACGTGAGTATCGAGGCGGTCCACTTCTTCATGAATATCGGCTTTCTGGGTGATCAGCACTATCTCTTGTTCGAGCCGCTGTGGATCCAGCTGCAGCTGTAATTCTGCAAACTGGTTGCGAATGCGGTCGGCCTGGGCGCTGACTATGCGCGGCAATTCACTGCGGATCGTAGCGACGATATTGCTCACTGCTTGCAGGCGATCTTCAATTAAAATCTTGAGCTGGGCACCCTCGCGTATACGTTGTTGCAGCAGCCCTTGCAGTGTAGCGGCGAATAACTGCTGGGTCTTTTCTTCTATTATTTTGGTATCCTGCTCGTTTTCCACGACCAGACCGGGCCAGCGCAGAACGTCCAGCGGATTAAGCGGCGCACTGCCGGGGAAGCGAGAGACGATCTGCGCGGTGGTGATCTGTAATTGCTTCAGCACCTCCTCGTTGATGGTAATGGAATTGGTTGCTGCCGCGTTGGGATGAAACCTGAGCTGGGCATCAACCTTGCCCCGTTGCACGCTGCTGCGAAGTTGCTCGCGCAGCGGACCTTCGAGGTGCCGCAAGCTGTCGGGCATGCGGAAACTGGGTTCGAGATAGCGGTGATTTACCGAACGGATTTCCCAGACTAGCGTGCCCCACTCGTGTTCGGACTGCTGGCGGGCAAAGGCGGTCATGCTGCTGGTCATGGTATTTCCCAAATAACTAGAACAAAAAATTAACTAAACAAACCCGGTGATGCTTTTACCGGATCACTTTCGACTATAACGGATTTAATACACAGAGGTAAGTAACGCAGTGAGCATCCAGAGACCCAGTGGCAGAGCACCCGATCAGTTACGCGACATCAAACTGACCCGCAACTACACCAAACATGCAGAAGGCTCCGTGCTGGTGGAGTTTGGCGACACCAAAGTCATTTGCACCGCAAGCGTCGACGCCAATGTGCCGCGCTTTCTTAAAGGTACAGGCCAAGGCTGGGTAACGGCGGAATATGGCATGTTACCGCGCTCCACCGGTTCGCGCATGGATCGTGAGGCCGCACATGGCAAGCAGAGTGGCCGTACCCAGGAAATCCAGCGCCTTATCGGCCGTGCTCTCCGCGCAGCAGTGGATATGAAAAAACTCGGCGAGAACACCATCAAGGTCGATTGCGATGTGATTCAGGCCGATGGCGGTACGCGCACTGCAAGTATCACGGGCGGTTGTGTGGCGCTGGTTGATGCGCTCAGCCATATGCTGCGCAAGGGCACAATCACGGTTGATCCACTGCAGAAGATGGTGGCGTCGGTGTCTGTCGGCATTTACAAAGGGGCTCCTGTGCTCGACCTCGATTATATTGAGGATTCCAACGCCGAAACTGACATGAACGTGGTGATGACCAGCGCGGGGGGCTTTATTGAGCTGCAGGGTACGGGCGAAGCCGGGGATTTCCAGCTCGAAGAACTCAATGCCATGATCGAACTCGCCCGCACCGGCATTCTCGAGTT
>CAIYIP010000120.1 GCA_903926285.1 uncultured Gammaproteobacteria bacterium | reverse complement strand
GCCAATCTGGCTGATTTCGTCCTGCACGACATCGAGACCTACGCCTCTGCCGGAGATACGGGAAACTGTGTCGGACGTGCTGAAGCCGGCACGCAGGATAAACTGGCAAAGCTCCTGCTCGGTGACCTTGCCACCTTCTGTCAGCAGTCCTTGCGCAATTGCTTTTTGCCTGACCTTCTTCGTATTGATACCTCGGCCATCGTCGGCAATATCAAGAATGATGCTGGCTCCCTGGCGGTAAAGTTTCACTAACAGTTCACCTTGCGCCTTCTTGCCTGATGCGAGCCGCTCTGCTGCGGACTCGATGCCATGATCAAGCGCATTGCGAATCATGTGTTCAATGGGATTAACCAGCGCCTGCAGCACACTTCTGTCGACCTTGCCTTCCGGGTTGCCGAAGCTGATTGTTACCTGCTTGTCGAGTTCGCCACTGACCTGGCGCACCAAGCGTCGGAGTCTCGGCGCAATACCGGCGAACGGCACCATCTGCGACGAAACCAGTTCTTCCTGCAGCTTGTTGGTTGAACGCTGTTGCTCAACCAGGATGGCTCCCATGGACCGGATTTTTCCAGACACATTGCTCTTGATATCCATCACATCGTTGTAATCTTCCAGCAAGGACAAGACGATCTGCTGAAGCTCCGTGTATTTGTCCATCTCCAGCGCATCGAAGTCTCTGGCGGCAGCAGCTTCAGGACTATCACCCTGCGCCTTTGCGACACCCTGCTCGCCCTGACGGATACCGGCGCGTGTCTTGGCGTGAAACTCGAAACTATTCATGGAGCTTTCGATTCGCCCAAGTGTCTCTTCCATATCACTCATCAGAAGTTGCATGTCGGCAAAAGTCTGCTCGACACGGTTACGGGCAATACTGATTTCATCCGCATCGTTGAGCAGGCTTTTCAGCAGATTGGCGGATACCCGCACGTGTTCATCAATGGCAACCGCGGCTTGCGCATCCGCACCCGCAGGGAGACCTTTGCTAATGACGCTGACCTTATTGTCGGCATGGTTCGCGGCGATGCTCGGTGCAGGCGGGTACGTTGCTACCTGGGGCAAGGCCTCCTGGTTCTGTGGTTCTTCCTCCATGATCGCAGTGAACTGGGACGCAGCTGCTACCTCATCCATGATGTTCTGTACGTTATCCACCCGCATCAGTCTTCCCAGTTCGTCTTCACCCATGGGCGTTTTTACCAAACGACCACTTTCATCCGTGTGATACAAGGCATAGAGCGACTGCAGTAAATTCAGGTGCCGATCAACTTCAGCAAAGAAAGGTTTATCGCGGTTCCTGCGCGCATTGCCGGAATCAACCACACACGATTCAAAGCGGTGGGCAGATTCGCTCATTTCCTTCTCGCCCACCAGCGCGGCGCTACCTTTAAGTGTATGCAGCAAACGCAACAGGTCATCAATAATGTTCTTGTCGGCCGGCGCCTGCTGCCAGTCCACTATCTTGCCGTCCAGCTCCTGCAGGATTTCGCCAGCTTCTTCGATCAACACAGCCAGCAGTGAATCTTCTACTTGCTCCTCGGCAACCGCGCTATGGCGCTCGTGGCAGGCAGAAATCAGTTCCGGCACAATCGCTATCATTGCTGCGTGTGTGGCAGGATTTGCTGCTGCTCCATCGGTTTTCGGTGCGAGACTGAGCGCCGCATGAGTCTGCTGCTCTGGCAGTGCTGCTTGATCTAGGAATTCGCCCAGGCTTTGCTGTGCAACTTGAGGTACAACTTCGTCAGTAAACTCTCGTTCAACTTCCAAGGCCTGTTCGTGTGCAGTTTCCAGCGCAATGATGTCATGTGCCAGCAACTCCTGTGGCAAAACGTCCTGAGTTTCAGCGCTGGGCGAATCCTGTCCATCTGCGCTTGCAACCTGTTCGTGTTCAGTACCGTCAACTACAACTGCAGACCCTGTCTCTGCGGGATCTTCAGTCACAATCTCAATCATTGGTTCTGCAGTTCCTGCGCTCACGGCAGCCACCAGTGAAACTTCCGCGCTCGCTTCGGAGATATCAACCTGCGCTTCGTTCTGGAGCACAATCAGCTGCTCAACAACAGCTTGCAATGCTGCAGCCAGATCCTCCGCCGGAGTTTCTACACTCGCTCCGTACTCCAGATTGTTCATACAGATGCTGACATACGCATGGCATCTGTCGAGCAAGACGATCAAGGTTTCACTTATTTCGTACAAACCATCGAGGTACTGTTGATACGCAGATGCCAGCGCGCGACAAACCGACGCAATTGTGTTCTGGTCTGCAAGCGTAGCGGCCTCCTCGAAAAGATTGAACTGGTCACGCATGCGACCGCCCAGATCGCGGCTGTAGGTACTGTCCTGCCTGAATACGGAGTAGAGAGTCTGAATGTATGCGTTGGTTGTTCTGGACTCATGGAGAAAACCTCCCAAAAGCGAGGCGTCATAATCAGGGACTCCACTCTCAGAGGACTCAATCCGCGTTATTACGATTTCCTCCTTATCACTGACCTCAATGAGATTGGTAACCGACATTTCTCTGCGCACCTGATCCAGCACCAGCAGGAATACAGCGAATTCGTGCTGCAATTCGGCGGACGGGCTGAACCCTGAAGCAAGATCGGGATGCTCAGCGACCTTCACAGTAATGTCACAAAAGTTGCGCACTAGTGCTTGCAGTCCTGCGCTGACTTGCCGATAAGGATGATCCTCCAGCAGTCTTTCCACTTGCCAGGCGACAGCACCAAACTGCTGGAGCTTGGCCACCCGGCAATTGCCATACAGTGTATGAACCGGAATGAGATAGCTGGTAGATGTGATGGCCAAGCCATCGGCATCGACGCTTACAGAGCCATCAAGGTACTGTCTTATAGTGCTGATATTGCGGCCGAACTCAACTTCCAGAATTTCCGACAGGCTGTCTACTGTGTTGGG
>CAIYIP010000119.1 GCA_903926285.1 uncultured Gammaproteobacteria bacterium | reverse complement strand
TTTAATACACTCCAGATACCTCCAGCTAAAACACCGGCGTGTTGACAGACGGAAGTGGAAACTTTTGGACGCTGTTTCCACCCCTGCTCTAGAAAGTTACGCATGCTGATTAACGGCCCGACTCATGACTTGAACATAGGACCGCAAAGCAAGCGGAGTTTGGATTCAAGGATTCGATTTCGCGGCAAAAGTAATGCACATATTCAAGTAACATGCACTTTAACAAATGAAAACAGCCAAGATTAATAGATCTTGATTTTCAAATACCTGGATATGTTTTGCGATTCCTGCGCGGGGCACCATTTGTTAGTTTCATAACGCCCAAAGACGACCTGTTAGCGCCGAAATTACACGGAATATTCGCTGTACCCTCCCCCGGCCTTAAACAGGTGAAGTTGCCCTTACTCGACAACACTTTACCGCCGTAGCGCGGCTTTAGCCTCCAACTCCTGCAGCAACGCGATTGTCTCCGGCTTTCGCGTCGGCGCCCGTGCGCCTGTCAGTTCGCCCTCTGCCCAGCTGATCGGGGTGCGACCTTCATTGTCGGCTACATCGAGAAGCGCGCCGTTCTCCACGAGGTACGTGATGATGGCGTTGGACCCGCGATTGGCGGCACCGTGAATCGCGCGCAGACCCATCGAGTTCACGGCGTTGATATCGTTACCCAAGGCATGCGTCAGCTTGACCGTTTCCAGCAGGGCGTCATCACCTTCATCGAAAGTCTCGGCGAATGCCCAACTAAGACCCGCAGCAACCATCAGCGGGCTCGTCCCTCCGGTCGTAGTGATATTGGGATCCGCGCCATGGTCGAGCAGCATGCGCAATACCCGCAGATCGCCCGCGATCGCAGCCCGCAGGAACGGGGTCTGTCCTGTCATGTCGACCCAGCCATTGAAGCCAGTGCCCGCTATGAAGCGTCTTTCCGGAACGAACTCTTTGATACGCGAATTAGGGGCCGCACCCGCGGCCAGCAGTTGTTCTATCAATGCGAATGCGCCTTCTCTGTCTACCCGGTTTGTGGTCGCTGTCACAGTGAATTCCAGATTCCGGATATCAACTGCGACCCAAAGTGGGGTCTGCCCATACCAATCCTGCGCATTGACGTTCGCACCCGCCTCGATCAGATACTGTGCAATCTTCAGGTGATCACTTTGCCCTGAACGATTTACGTTCACTACGCTGTGATTCAGGATCGCGTTGATCAGTGGCGTGATTCCATTTGCATCCGCACTCTCAATGTCGGCTCCGGCCTCCACCAACAACTTGGTAATTTCGAAATTGCCCTGCCGGGTCGCGAATAAAAGAGGCGTCTTCATTCCGGTGATCGGATAGCGCATGCCTCTATCCGGCAACCCCGAACGATTGATGCCCACGCCCTGCGACGTGCCCACAGGCACCTCGCTGGGCAGGACGACCCTTTGAAGCTCGCCGGCCTGGCTCTGCGCATTTACATCAGCGCCGGCCCTAAGAAGGCGCTGTGCCAACGCCGGATGGTCCTCTCGCACGGCAACCATCAGCGCAGATTGTCCATAGTGCGGGTCCCGCGCATCTACCTGCGCGCCGCGGGCCAGCAACACCTCCACTACATCGAGATCACCAAGTCGTGTTGCCTGGAGCAGCGGCGTCTCGCCGCTTGCATCTGCCTGTTCCGTATTGGCGCCAGCCTCCACCAAACGCAGAACCATGGCCGCGTGGTGTTGGAGCACGGCAACCTGGAGGGGGGTTTGCCCATATCGGTTTGCACCTTCCACGTCCGCTCCCGCAGAGAGCAGCAAGTCGACCAGCGCCTCGTTGTTGAAGTGCACTCCCCAATGCAGAGCCGGTGTGCCGCCCATGTCCCAGCCGTTGACATCCAGCCCTTGCTGCAGCAACTCCTGTACGGTCGGAAGGTCTCCTTGCCTGGCCGCATCCGCCACAGGCGAACCTTGTACCTGCTCAGATATCGGCAAGAGTACCGACAAAGGCTGGGCAGCCAGAGGGCCTGCGAATTGGGCGACCGCCCCGATCACCACAGCACCCCATAACCGACGTGAATAAAGCGGGACTAGTATCTTCAAGATTCTCACGACATTGTCTCCTTTATACTCAGATATCCACGATGTCATTGCTGTCCCCAAATCCATCCACAGGCACTCCCACCTTGTCGAGCAGCGTCACTAGCAAATTCGACATCGGGGTACCGCTGGCCACACGTACGTGTTTCCCGCCCACCATCCTTCCTGATGCTCCGCCCGCAAGTACCAGCGGCAGCTCGCTGTGGTTATGATCCTGCGAGTTGCCCATTCCGCTGCCGTACATCACCAGGGAATGATCAAGCAGGCTGCCATTCCCGTCTGGCGTGGCATTTAGTTTGGCGATGAAATACGTCATCGTATTGCGAAGATGGTACTCCTGCAGTCGCGCAAGGCGAGCCATGTTCTCGGCGATATCCATGTGATGCGAACAATTGTGGAACCCGTCATTCACACCGCTTTCCGGAAACGCCCGGTTGCTGAGTTCTTGCGCCAACATCACGGTGGACACACGCGTAAGGTCGGCCTGCCAGGAAAGCGCAATCAGATCGAACATGATCCTCGCATGCTCCTCGAAGCTGTCCGGAACGCCCGCCGGTCGATCCGGCAGGTCCAGTTCCAGCGGCAGCGTGTCAGTTTCTATGCTGAGCCGCCGCTCCACTTCGCGTACATCGTTCTGATACTGCTCCATCCGAATCCGGTCGCCGGCCGGCAGTGTGCGATGCAGCGCGGTAAGCTCCTGCCGCACAACATCCAGAATGGTTGCCGTTTGCGCCCGGCGCGCGGCGAGCTGCTGCGGAGAACTACCGTCACCGAACAGCCGTTCAAATACCACCCGGGGATTAACCTGCATGGGCAGTGGATTGTTCGGCGTTCGATAGGATATCGAGGTACGTCCTTCCAGTGAGAGTTCCAGCGATGGCAGCTGGGTAGCCTGGCCGATGTGATCCGCAGCAACCTGATCCATCGATGTCGGCGACGGGCCAGTCCCGGGCGCAACGCAGGTGATCCAGCAGCGGTATGAACGGTTGTGATGCTCGCCCGCCGAGGGAGGGCCGTCGTACGCCACCGGCAACGCCAGTCCGCTGACAACGTTGACGCGATCGCGGAACGGCTCAAGGGACTTCAGCGTAGGACTAAACTCGAAGTTGCTCCCAACGCTGGACGGCTCCCAGCTGGCTTGCACTGCCCCATGTGGAATATAGATACAAGCCAGTCTTGACTGCGGCGTGCCAAGATCGGCAGCACGTGCTGTCCCGGCGGGAACCATGGACTCCAATAGAGGCAGGGCCAGCGCAACGCCACTTCCTCGAATTAATTGGCGGCGGGAAATGTGTTTTTTCGTCAGATAATTCATGTCTGGCTCCTGCTCGGTTGGTCTTATAGTCCGGTCATCGTGTGACGGGCGGGCCCGTCACTACTCGCCCACTGCTGCGCCGTTGTGCTGCCGCTGCCGCTGCCGCTAATCCCCGGGGGGATGAAAGTTGTGCAGTGGCGGGATTGACTGCCTCCAGCTTGATGCGTTTCTGGAACGGCTCGCTTATTACAATTGCCTGCACCAGCGCACTAAAGGTAAACCCCTCTGAGTCTGCCTGCTGAACGATTCGGCGTACCGCGGGCCCGTCGTACTGCTCCAACTCCCTTCCGAGTGCATACGTGAGCAAGCGCTCGCTGATGGACGCCATAAAAGCGTTCGGTCTGGCAAGCAACGCGGCACGCAACGTGGCGGGCCCATCAACGTAAGACCCGTCAGTCATCTCGGACACCGTGTTAATTGGCAGTCCGTTGTCGAGCGTGCGCCAGCGACCGACCGCGTCGAAATTCTCCAACGCAAAACCGATGGGATCCATAATCTTGTGGCAGGACGCACAAGCCGGATCGGAACGATGCGTCTCCAGTCTCTGGCGCAGGGTATCAGCTTGCACGTTCTGGCCAGGTGCCGGCGGGTCGAGATTGGTCTCGACACCGGGCGGCGGACTCGGCACATGAGCGCCGAGAAGATTTTCCACGATCCACGCCCCGCGAATCACCGGAGACGTTCGATCGGGTGCAGATGTCGCAGTCAATATGCTCCCGTGCCCCAGAAGTCCTCGCCGGGGACTATCTTCCGGCAGCTCAACTCTCCGCATGTATCCGCCCCACACACCTTCTATCCCGTAGTGCGTAGCAAGACGTTCGTTCAAATAAGTGTAGTCGGAATCAAGAAGGGTCAAAAGATTTCTGTCTTCGCGCACCAGACTCTGGAAGAAGTACAAGGTCTCCTGCCCCATGGCATCCCGTAAGGGCGCATCGAACGCTGGGTCTTGCGGCGCAACTCCTTCCAACTCGCGCAACTTTAACCACTGGCCAACAAAGTTCTCCGCCAACGATTCTGCGCGTGGATCCGCCAGCATACGTTGGACTTCTCGCGCCAGCACGTCTGCTTTGCCCAGTTCCCCCTTTGCCGCCAATTCCAGCAGCGCTTCATCCGGGATACTGCTCCAGAGGAAGAAGGACAACCTCGAGGCCAACTCCACGTCGCTGATTCGATATACATCCCCGGCAGCCAGCGTCTCCGGCTCTTCCTCGAATCGATACAGAAATTTGGGGTCCACCAGCAACCACGTCAGCGCGCCCTGTATGCCACTCTCGAAAGTCCCGCCTTCTGCATTGCGGCTCATTTCATAGAATCGCATTAACGTGGCCACTTCCGGATCATCAAGCTCGGTCGGGCGCCGATATGCCCGCGTAGCAAGGTGACTCATTATCTGCCGGGCACAGGACAGTTCCTCGTCGTTCCGTTGCGGCTGGCATACAAAGATGGCGTTTCGGCTCGGCGTTTCGCCAAGGCCGGTTACGTTATACGGACCATCGATCTCGAATCCCTGCACGCTCCCGGATGCCGCGGTGGCTTCTGCGAGATAGAGCTCGCCGGCGCCCACACACTGTTTTTCATCAATAAGCGCCAATGAGATTGTTTGCGGACCCGCGGGTACTTGCAGCCGGAAGTGCAATGGGTCATCCACGGGCAATGGCACACCATTGACCATGACCTCCATTTTTGGCCCGCCGCACCAGATCATGCGCCCAGTATCGTTGCCACGCCCGAACACGGGAATGTTGGCGGTGACCTGAAACTCGTACTCTCCATCGACCGGGAAATAATGCTCGGCCACCATGCCTCCACGCGTACCGAGTGGCAGTCCCTCGACATAACCTTGCTGGGAATTGCCGCCTTCTGCCCGGTACTCGACTTGTGTCGGTGGAGTTGCCCTATCGCCCACCGCTTGCCGGCTGATCTGCATCGCGACCGAAAGGTAGCCTTCCAGCAAAGTCGGGGACATGCTGAGAGCCTGGGCAATATTGTCAAACCCTCCGGCGGTTGCGTCCGCAGGCAGCGTGCGCACCAGATCCCCTGCATCGAACGCCAGCAGGTCCCTCACCGCGTTCGCATACTGTGCGCGATTAAGGCGCGAAATCGGTTCCGCACCCGGATTGGGCGATACATTCCACGCCAGATCGAGGCCAGTACCCAGCCACCGCACCATGCCGTCGAGTGCCGCTCGCTCCGGTCGTGGCTGTCCCTGGGGAGGCATCAGCCCCGCACGTATCTTGCGTACCGCCTCCTCCCAGATCGCCGCGTCCTGACCCACTTCCTTCAGGGACATCGAATCGAAGGCGACCCCTCCCGCCCAATCCGACGAGTTATGGCACTCCACGCAGTATTGATTCAAGAGCGCCGCTTCACGATCACTGCTACTTGCCCAGGCTTCCAGCTTTTCGTGGGCGACATTTCCACTCACCGCCTGGTCCTCGGCAGCGATGGCTGCTGAACTCCAGCTGATCACTGCGAGCAGGGCTGCCGGGAGCGCGTATTCTGCTTTACTCATTACATTACCTCTGGGCCGATACGAATAACATCAAACCGCAAGCACTTCGGCTGTTTCCTGTTCCGGAAGTTAAGCTGGCGCGCAGGGGAGCGCCAGCCAGATCCAACACATGCAGTTCCTGCTCCGAGCATATCAATAGCTATAGTTTACTCCTAGCGTATATTCACGGCCGATGTCACCCCAGATATTATTCAGGCCCATAACCCTGGAGGCATTGCGGTCGAATACGTTGGTCACCATCCCATAAAACGAATAGCTATCGTTCTGCCGCTCTAGCCCGTACGTCAGTCTGAAATTTG
>CAIYIP010000118.1 GCA_903926285.1 uncultured Gammaproteobacteria bacterium | reverse complement strand
TTTGGGCCACGTGGTGTCCGCCCTGCCATGTTGAGCATCCTTATCTGGTTGAAATCAGTGCCCGCGAACCCGGAGTCACATTTGTTGGTGTCAATTACAAGGATGATGCAAAAGCTGCAAGGGATTTCCTTAATGAGAGAGGTAATCCTTTCAAGTTCACTCTGGTTGATCTGGACGGCAGCCTTGGTATTGATCTTGGGGTTGCTGGTGCGCCGGAAACCTTCATCTTGGACAAGACGGGCACGATTCGCTACCGCCACGTTGGAGTCATCGACAACAAGATATGGGCGGAAGTATTCGTTCCCCTTATTGCGCAGATTCAATAATGCCGAAATATCTCCTGATGCTTTTTTTAAGCCAGTGCTTCTTTGCCCACGGCGGTTTTGCGGCCATTGAAGAACTGCAGTTCACCTCAGCAGAAGACGAAGCACGTTATCACTTCCTGATTGATGAGATGCGCTGCCCGATGTGCCTGAACGCAAATCTGTCTGGTTCAGATGCTCCGATCGCTGCCGATCTACGCGCAGAAATTTATAAACAGATAGGGGAAGCCCGCAGCAATGAGGAAATCATTGAATTCATGCGTGCGCGTTACGGCGATTTTATTATGTACCGTCCGCCGCTGAATATCGGCACGGTGTTGTTGTGGTTCGGTCCAGGTGGGCTGCTGGTGCTCGGCTTCTTTGTTTTGCGCCGCATGTTGCAGGCTTCGCGTACCAGTACCGCGCAAGAGGCGCTGAGCACCGAAGAATTACAAAAGCTCAATTCACTGCTTGATGATACAAAGGAACAGAGTCGCTCATGAATACAATCTGGTTTTTGTTTGCCGGGATGATTGCTGTGGCGATGCTGTTTGTGCTGGTGCCGATCTGGCGCTATCGCGGTGAAGCTGCGCTTTCATCACTGGCACAGCGCAAGCAGAAAAACTGCGAAGTTTTTGAGCAGCGTGAAGCCGAGCTTGCAGTTGAGCTTCAGCAGAATGTCATTGCTCCCGAAGAATACACAAGACTGCTCGCCGAATTGCAGCGTGCGTTCCTGCGCGATATGGAAGCTCTCGAGTCACACGGCAAAACACGCTCGGCATTGACTGGTGGCAAGGCAGCGCTGATCGCTGCGGTGCTGCTGATTCCGGTGGTGAGTTTTTGGCAATACCGCGCCTGGGGTTCGGCCGCAGATCTTGAATTGCCTGGGTTACTCGCGGATTTGGGCAGTGCAGAGGATGAAGCAGTGCAAACCGAAAAACTCCATACACTCGCTGATTTTTTGCAGCAGCGTTATGAGCGCCGTCCCGCCGATGTCCAGAATGGTTATATGCTTGGTACGCTTTATATTGAGCTCGAACGTTTTGCCGAGGCCGAGACCACTTTCAAAACAATGGTGGAGGGCATGGAGCCCAATGCGGATCGCGCCACCGTGCTCGGCCAGCTCGCACAGGCACAGTATCTTCTGCATGATTCGCAGATAAATCCTGAAGTGCAGGCGACTATGGATGAAGCCCTAGCGCTTGATGCAAATGAATATGCGGTCATGAGTATTCTCGCCATTGATGCCTTCCTGAAAGAAGACGTGGCAACTGCCCTTGGCTACTGGCGCCGCCAATTGTCGGCGGCTACGCCTGGTTCAAGAGATGCCGAAGTCCTGCGCCAGCGTATCGCAACGGTAGAGTCCTATCTGCCAAAGGATGAAGCTGCTGTTGATGCGAGCAAGCAGATCACTCTGATTATCAACCTTGCCCCTGAACTCGTCGCGAAAGTTAATGACTCCATGCGCCTGTTTGTATTTGTGCGCAGCACTGCGATGCCAATGCCGATTCTTGCCCAGAATATCGCCATTCCCGCTTTCCCGTTCACCATCACGCTGGACAACAGCATGTCGATGACAGGCATGACAATGGAGTCCGCAGCCGAGCTTGTGGCGGGTGCAAGAATATCCACATCTGGCAATGCCCTGCCGGAGGCTGGCGACATGCAAACCTTCACTGATCCGTTTGTACTCGCAGAACAGACAGCTCCGCTTGAGCTGGTGATTGACGAAATCGTTCCTTAATCCTTCAACGAATAAGCAGCATGGTCCTGGGTAATTTCTCCGCCCTGCGTTCCGCCTTCAGCAATCGCAATTATGCGATTTACATGAGTGGCAATATTCTTTCCCTGGTCGGTTACTGGATGCAAAGGCTTGCCGTTGGCTGGCTGACTTGGGAAACCTCACATTCCGAATTCTGGGTAGGAGCAGTTGCGTTCGCGGAAATCTGTCCACTCATCGTGGTGGGCCCGTTGTTCGGCGTATGGGCTGACCGTTTTGACCGCAAATCGCTGGCGATCCTGATCCAGGCATTGTCGTGCGTACAGGCGTTGGTATTGTTTGCAGTAATCCAGTTGGATGTGCTCTCTATCGGCTTGTTGTTTGGGCTCACGCTTGTAGAAGGCATGATCCAGGCGTCGTATCAACCCGTGCGACTTGCAATCATTCCCAATCTGGTCGATAAAAAAGATTTGATTGCAGCCGCCGCTTTTACCGCCGTGTCCTTTAATGTTGCGCGGTTTGCAGGCCCTGCAATAGCTGGTGTTGTGATCACCTTGTCCAGTCCGGCATGGGCGGTATTATTCAACGCGCTGAGTTATCTGCTGATCATCTCAGCCTGGTATTTTATTCACCTGCCCCCCATTGTTCCTGTGCTAAAACCGAAGCAGAGCTTGTTGGGCGATATGAAAGAAGGGGCGCGTTATGTGCTCGACCGTCCCGCGCTGTTTTCGATGTTTTTGCTATTGACCATCATCGCGCTATTTGCGCGCCCGCTGACCTATCTGCTTTCTGCGTTTGTTGGTGCTGTGTATATGGCTGGTCCTGAAACCCTCGCACTTTTCACCTCCAGCGTTGGCATTG
The DNA here is from genome assembly GCA_903926285.1 of uncultured Gammaproteobacteria bacterium. Lineage (GTDB taxonomy): Bacteria > Pseudomonadota > Gammaproteobacteria > Pseudomonadales > Pseudohongiellaceae > CAILUG01. The sequence continues at coordinate 4,187 of CAIYIP010000118.1, read as the reverse complement.
GGGCAGTGCTGGCCGGACTCAAATTGACAATGAATGGGCAGACTCGTGGTTTGATCAGAGAGATTCTGCTTACCACGCTCATTACCCTTGTCAGCCTGATCTGGTTCGCCAGCACAGACAATAAGTGGCTCGCAACCTTCCTGATTTTCTGCTTCGGCTATTCCATAACCATCTGCACTGTGGCGAGTCAAACGCTCGTACAGACTTCTGTAGATGACGAAATGCGCGGCAGGGTATTGAGTCTCTGGGTTGCATTTACACGGGGTGCACCTGCACTGGGAGTACTTGTCATCGGCTGGTTCGCCAACCGTTATGGCCTCATGTGGCCTAATATAGCGGCGGCCTTGCTGTGTTTATGCGGTCTCTTGCTGATGGTCGGGCAGCGCCGCGCAATGCGCCGGTTTTTTGAAGATCGGGAAATCTGAAGCAAACGCGCTCTGTGTTCTGACTGATATCAAACCGAAGCACTCCCGGGCAGTCTGCTGTCTTTCTGTGCAGTCGGTAAAGTGGTAATCTTCCAGACATCAAACTGTTCTACGCGCAGTAGCCAAAAAAAAATCACAGAGGCTATAAGTGAAACTTTCTTTTAAGCATTTTTCAGTTCTCGTTCTTGGCTCACTTCTGCTTCTGGGAGGGCCGCTTTTTGCTGCCGAAAGTTTTAGTTCTGAACAACTGGCTGAACATCTTGATCTCATCAAAGGACCCAGCGGCAACACCATGGTGGCAGCTGACAGTGATGGCCTGATCCCGCTGGACTATGCCACTGGCAAAGCGGACAGCCAATCGTTTGGCAATTTTAATGTCGTGGGCGAACTGCCTGAGATGGCTGCGTTGCTGCAGCAATTGATGGCCGCCAAACAATAGCAAGTGTATGGGTGTTAAATTGAAGGGGTAGTCGCGAGGCTACCCCTTTTACGTTGCAGAGGATGAATTCGTGTTGGATGTGCCAGACGAAAAGCAACTGGAAGCCTTGATCAACAGCGTTTGTGTGGCGCTCGCGGGACAAGGTTATGCAGTGCTTGATGATGTATTACCACAAGAGCTCGCCGCTGCCTTGCGCAATGAGGCTCTGCAGTTGAACGAGGAAAACCTTGTTCAGGCGGGCACCGGCAGAAAGCAGGATTATCATCTCGACAAGCAAATCAGGGCGGATGCCATTTGCTGGATGCAACCCGATTCCGACGCGCGCATTGCCTATCTGTTTATCATGGAAGCAATCCGCAAAGGCGTTAACAGGCAGCTCTATCTCGGCCTGTTTGAATATGAGAGCCATTACGCGCGCTATGAGCCAGGTGCTTTCTACAAGACACATCTGGATGCCTTTGGTGGCAAGCGAAATCGTGTGCTGTCGACCACCTATTATTTAAATCCGGACTGGACAAGTGGACACGCGGGCGAACTGGTTCTGTATGCGCCGGATGCTCAAGAAGTGCTAGCAACTGTAGTGCCCCGATTTAACAGGATGGTGGTTTTCCTGAGCGAACGTTTTCCGCATGAAGTATTGCCGACAACACAGCTGCGCTACAGCGTGGCAGGTTGGTTCCGCGTCAATACACAACCTGCCTGAATTTACTGAACGAAAATGTCACCGCGATTTCGTCGCGTATTCCTACTGTGCAATTGCTACGCTTTTGATCTGGGCAAAAACATTCTGGTCTGGCTTCAGTCCAAGCAAGTCTTTTGATTTACGTGTAATACGCGCCAGGAGTGGTGTGCCGGCAAGATCCAGCAAGATCGTGTCCTGCGCTGCGGAGAAGGGAAATATTTCTTTAATCGTAACGCTAAAGATGTTGAGAATACTCGTGCCTTGCTGAGGTGAAAGCGTGAGGCTTATGTCCTGCGCAAGAATACGCAAACGCACGGTCGTCCCTGCGTGCATTGCTTTACCACTGACAAATATCTTCTGTCCGGAAAACTGCAGGGTCAGCATGGCGTACTCGGTATCGTACGCAGACACCTCGGCAGAAATTATTGATTCCGCTTCCTGGCGATGGGCGAGAACAAGATCTGGATCAGTCAGCATTGTTGCCAGTTGCCCATAGCTCGCCGTCCCTGACTTGTCGATCAGCACGAGATTATCAGCAAGTTGTGCGACTTCATCCGATGCATGACTGACATAGAGCAGCGGCAAGCGTAATTCGTTGACAAGATTTTTTAGCGCGGGCAAAAACTCTTGCTTGAAAGTCTGGTCAAGCGCAGCGAGTGGTTCATCCATCAGCAGCAGTTGGGGTTTGATTGCAAGTGCACGCGCAATCGCTACTTTCTGTCTTTCACCCCCGGAAAGCTGCCAGGGTTTATGCTCCAGTAAATTCTGCAATTGCAGCATGATAATGATGTGGTCAATTACAGCAGTGTCAGTACCTGCTCTGCGCGTGCCGTAGCGCAGGTTTTCTTTTACACTGAGGTGGCTGAACAGATTGTCTTCCTGGAAGACATAACCGAGCTGCCGTTTGTGCACGGGTGTGAATACAGTTTCGTCCTGCCATGTCTGAGCTGCAAACTTCACGTAGCCACCGGGATATTTATCGAGTCCGGCAATTGCACGCAACAAACTGGTTTTGCCACTGCCGGAAGGGCCAAAAATCGCAGTGATGCCGTGCAGTGGAAGATCAAGTTCCAGACTCAGGGCAAAGTTTCCCTTGCGGATAGGAAGTTTGATTGAGAGCAGGTTCACAGATGCGTCACTCGCGCGCGCGCGCGTAAGCCGTACACTGTCAGCATCATCACAAATGACAGCAGTAACAGCCCCGCAGATAACAAATGTGCCTGTGTGTATTCCAGACTTTCCACATGACTGTAGATCGCAATTGATAACACTTGCGTTTCACCCGGAATATTACCGCCAAGCATTAGTACGACACCAAATTCACCGAGTGTATGGGCGAAGCCGAGCATCGACGCAGTGACAAAGCCACCTTTGGCCAAAGGCAACACTACGGTTGAAAACCGATCCAGCGGACTTGCCCGCAAAGTCGCGGCGACTTCCAGCGGGCGTTTGCCTATGTTATGGAAGGTGTCCTGAAGTGGCTGGACAACAAACGGCAGCGAATAAATTACTGAACCCACAACGAGGCCTGTGAAGGTGAAAGCCAGTGCTTCTCCACCGATTGCCTGCATCATGTTGCCTACTATTCCTCTCGGGCCGAGTGTCAGCAGCAAATAAAAACCCAGCACTGTTGGCGGCAACACCAGGGGCAACGCTATCAATGCTTCCAGCAGAAATTTGAAGCGCCATCGGCTGCGCGCCAGCCACCAGGCGAGAGGAGTTCCAAGCACCAACAGGATGACGGTAGTTACCAACGCCAGCTTTAGAGTGAGAAAGAGAGCAGTGACATCCGCTGGCGTCAGCATCAGGGCAATTCATACCCTTGAGCAACGATATGCTTGCGACTGCTGGCGCTCTGGATGAAGGCTGCAAAGGCGCGCGCGGCCTCCGAGTCTTTCAGGATTATGCCTTGCTGGATGATTGGAGCATGGAGTTCTGCGGGTACTTTCCAGACACTGCCTTTTTGTTCTGTTCCGAGTTGCAGCCACTGAGAATAGGCGATGAAGCCAAGTTCAGCATTACCAGTCTGCACAAATTGCAGCGTCTGGGTGATGTTTTCGCCCTGCACAATCCGGGTTTGCAATTGCTCCCACAGCTTTCTTGTTTCAAGTACTTGTTTTGCAGCGAGCCCGAATGGGGCGAGTGCAGGATTGGCTATCGCGAGGTGGCGGAAATTGCCTTTTTCAAGGATGTCTCCATTTGCATCGACGAGAGTGGGATCAGCGCTCCAGAGTACAAGTTTGCCGATAGCATAAGTGAAACGACTGCCTGCTACCGCGTGTCCTTCTGCCTCCAGTTGCTTCGGGCGTTCGCTGTCTGCAGACAGGAACATTGCAAACGGAGCACCGTTGATTATCTGGGCATACTGCTGACCGGTAGCGCCGGTGATCAGCACGAGGTGATGGCCAGATTGAGCAGCAAATTCTTCAGCAAGTTGTTCAAGCGCCGGAGCAAAATTGCTTGCTACCGCAACTCGCAGCTCATCAGCGCGAAGTGTCGCAGGCAACACCAGGCATGTCAGCAGTAATAGACGCAGTAAAGCCCGTTGAGTGCGGGCTTGCTGCAGGAAATGACGAAGGCAGAACATCAGTAATGTACTTCGCTATCGTGACGGGGATTTGTCGGTTCAGATCTTGATGCG
>CAIYIP010000117.1 GCA_903926285.1 uncultured Gammaproteobacteria bacterium | reverse complement strand
GGCGGGAATAGGCAATCCCGCTCGTTTTTTCAATCTACTGAAAACAGCTGGGTTTGTTATCATGGCTCACCCTTATCCGGATCATCATCAATTCAGCAAGCCAGACATTGCTTTTGAGGATGGTTTGCCGGTGATCATGACAGAAAAAGATGCGGTAAAATGTCGCGATTTTGCTTCGGAAGCGCATTGGTATCTAAAGGTGAGCGCACAGTTGCCCGCTGCTTTCTGGCAGGCTCTGTTGGCAAAACTCGATGAGGTCAGCAAAAAGTTACTTGCTGTTGACACTGTAAAATTTCACTAACCCAGACTTTCAGGTATTCGTTAAATGTTGGACAAAAAACTGCTCAGTATCCTGGCCTGTCCACTGTGCAAGAGTGGTCTCTATTATGATCAAGCTGCGGCAGAACTGATTTGTTACGCCGACAATCTGGCCTTTCCTGTCCGGGATGGAATTCCAGTCATGCTGGATGATGAAGCGCGCACGCTCACCCCTGACGAAAAAGCTAACCGGAAAAAGCCCTGATGCTGGCGTTCAATTCTTCTGGCTTTATCGCAGTTATACCTGCACGTATGAATTCTACGAGGCTGCCAGGCAAACCTCTGCTGGCTATCGCAGGCAAGGCAATGATACTAAGAGTCGCGGAACGCGCACTGGCAAGTGAGGCCAAGGCCGTTTACGTTGCCACTGACGATGACGGTATTCGTATAGCCTGTGAAAGCGCGGGTATCAAAGTCTGCATGACAGATTCTGCGCATCCTTCGGGTACAGACAGAATTGCTGAAGTCGCACGCCAGCTTGAGCTCCCTGCCGATGCGATTATCGTGAACGTGCAGGGCGATGAGCCCTTGATACCTCCAGCTGTGATTAATCAGGTGGCAGCCAATCTTGCAGCGCGGCCCGAAGTCGGCATCTGTACTTTGTATTCGCCGATACAGGATGAAGCAGAGTTTGCAAATCCCAATATGGTGAAGCTCGTGACAGACAACAAGGGTAGCGTGCTGTATTTTTCGCGTGCGATGATCCCTTTTCCACGTGACGGTATAAGTAGTGTGGTTTTACACGAAGCCAAGCGCCACGTTGGCCTCTACGCCTATCGTGTGAGTGTGCTGCAGCAATTTGGGCAATGGCCGCCAGCCGTACTTGAACATACTGAAAAACTTGAGCAACTGCGGGCGATGGCTAATGGTATAAAAATTCATGCCGAGCTCTGCTGCCAGCGTATTCCTCCCGGTGTCGACACGCCGGAAGATCTTGAGCATGTGCGTAAGCTGATACAGGCGTCGGGTAACTTATGACCATACAGGAACAGCCCGCGCTAAAAATCCTGATGGTTTGCCTCGGTAATATCTGTCGTTCGCCCACAGCTGAAGCTGTGTTGCGCTCGCAGCTTGATGCAGCCAGTCTTGCAGATTACGTAATGGTGGACTCGGCTGGTACGAGCGACTGGCATCAAAACGAAGCGCCAGATACGCGTTCAATACAGGCTGCGGCTAACCGTCTG
>CAIYIP010000116.1 GCA_903926285.1 uncultured Gammaproteobacteria bacterium | reverse complement strand
CTGCAGGTCCTTGCCTGGCAGGCAGATCTCACGCGCATTTCGACCTTCTTGATGGCCAATGAACTGAGTGGCGCGGTTTATCCGAAAAGCGCTATTCGGGATTCGTACCATACACTCTCACACCATTCCCAAAATGAAGAACTCAAAGCACGCTATGCAATCCTCAACCGTTACCATGTGGGCCTATTTGCGTATTTTCTCGAGAAGCTCAATAGCGTCCCGGACGGCGACGGCACCCTGCTGGACAATTCATTGATTATGTACGGCAGCGGCATGAGTGATGGCAATTCTCATGATCACGATCCCTTGCCTATCGTCCTGGCAGGCAGGGCTAGTGGGCGTCTTGAAGGTAATCGCCACATCGTTACTCCTCATCGCACCAACATGTCCAACCTGCTGGTAGCCATGCTCGACAAAATGGATATCCCGCAGGACAGCTTTGGCGACAGCACGGGTCACTTGACGCTTTAAAACGAAATTTTGAAGTGGTGAAGAAAGAAGGTCAACGAACCAGGTTCTGTGTTATTGCTCTTTAAACAGATAATTCTGCTGAAGCATGAACCTGGCTATATCGACAATGGCATTAATTTACAGCTTCCCTCCCATTGCTGACAAAAATGCCAGGATCCTGATCCTTGGCAGCATGCCGGGCCGCGCTTCGCTTACTGCGCACGAGTATTATGCCCATCCGCAAAACCATTTTTGGCACATCATGTCGGAACTTCTCGACGTCGAAACTGGCTCTTCATACGAGACACGGGTAAAGGCAGCTAAAAGCGCCCGGATAGCCGTATGGGACGTGCTTCAATCCTGTACTCGCGAGGGCAGTCTGGATTCAAGTATTGCGCGCGACACCCAGACTGCCAATGATTTCCACTCCTTCTTCCAGACCTATAAACAGATCACCCACATTTTCTTCAATGGCGCCAAAGCAGAAGTCTGCTTCAAACAGCATGGGCTCCGCGAGCTTGGCGATGTTTCACTGACGTACTTGCGGCTTCCTTCAACCAGCCCCGCGCATGCGTCCGTTAAGTTTGCGCAAAAACTCCAGGAATGGCGTGCCATATTGCCCCCCCTTGTAGCGACAACCGTGTAGTTTCTTTAACCTTCAGGAATAACCTGAACAAGACTTGCGAAGTCCTGATTTGCGGCCATCAGCAAATTACCTCCTCACCATAAGTCCATACCCTGTCGATGTCCGTCAAAGAACCCGCCCTAATCAATGACTATCCGCAGAAATAAAGGTTGTATGCAGGTTTGTTTGCCCCTAGGCTGCTTTAAGGGAACTCTTTATGTCCGACCAATTCTCAACCCCTGATGTTTGTCTGAGCCGCTTCCAAGCTGGCCAGCACCGGCCTGAATTTGTATACTGCCCGCGTGTCAGGAAGACTGGCCAGGGCAACTAAAAGGCCTGAGAAACAGGCAATCTCAAATCCCTGAGCGGGAGCTATCTATTGCAACTATTGCCAATATTGCAAATATTGCAAATGCCAAGCCAACAGAGTCCGCATCTGTTGGCGTATAAACATAAACCTGTAAAACCGGGCTCCAGTTATGTTGGTTTGTGTTTATTGCTGTTAGATGACGCCGCTCTATGAGCAAAACCCGGAAACTTCTGGCGCTTCAGTTTCCGGCACGTTCCGAGAACATGGGCAATGTAAGACAGAAACTCCGCGAAGTGATGGCTTCATGCAGCAAGTCCGAAACCATGACTAATTGCATAGTGCTGGCCGTAGGCGAGGCATGCATGAATATCATTCAGCATGCCTACGGCAAGGAAGAGCAGGGCGACATCATTCTCGAAGTGGAAAAACAAGGCGATAATATGACCTTTCGCCTTACGGACTTTGCCCACCACAAAACCCGTGCCGAACAATTGCAATCGAGGCCATTGGATGAGATCCGCCCCGGCGGCCTCGGTTGTCACATCATCAACGAGATTATGGATGAGGTGCAGCTGGTCGAATGCAAGAACGGCTGTGGCAATGTGCTGCAGATGAAAAAATGCCTGCACAGGCAGACTGAATCAAATTAGTAAGGACGTAGTATGGAATGCAGTATCAAGCCGGAAGCAGGTTACGACCTGTTACAGCTCAGCGGTGAGGTGGATATGCACTTCTCCCCGGAACTCAGAGAGACCATCCTTGAAAGGATTAAGGCAGGCAATCCTCTGTTGATAGACATGGGTAACGTCAGTTATATCGACAGCTCCGGCATAGCCTCGCTGGTTGAAGGCTACCAAACCGCAAAAACCGCCAACCTGGCGTTTGGCCTGCTCAACATCAGCGGAGCCGCGATGCAAGTACTGACCCTTACGCGCCTCGACAAGATCTTTTCGCTTTACACCAGTGCGGAACAATTCCGGCAGGAATTGTAGCCAACATGACGGAAATACCTGCAGTCGAAAATGCCATAACGATTCGCGACCTAGTAGTGGATTACGGCACCCGCCGAATTCTAGATGGTATTAACCTTGACATTCCTGCCGGCCAGATCATGGTCATCATGGGCGGAAGCGGAGCGGGCAAAAGCACTTTGCTGCGCTGCATTCTGGGATTGAAAAAACCGACCTCGGGCAGCATCAACATACTTGGCACGGAAGTTAACGGTGTGCGAGCTCGCGACATGCATGCCTTGCGTAAACAGATGGGCGTTGCCTTTCAGGGCGGCGCACTGTTTTCATCAATGTCGGTAGCCGAAAACATCCAGTTGCCGCTGCGTGAACATACCAGGCTCGACGAGACCACCATCGAAATCATGACCCGCATAAAACTGGACATGGTCAACATGCTGCCTCACGAACACCTGATGCCGGCCGAACTGTCAGGAGGCATGACCAAGCGTACAGCGCTTGCAAGAGCCATCATCATGGACCCCAAACTGCTGTTCTTCGACGAGCCTTCCTCGGGGCTTGATCCGAGCACGTCGGCCGAACTCGACGAGCTGATCATTATGCTGAAAAATTCAATGCGCATGACAATTATCGTAATAACCCATGAGCTCGACAGCGTGTTCAAGATCGCCGACCACATCGCCGTGATTGGCGAGGGCCGTATACTTGAAACAGGCACACCCGAGCAGATAAGAGCGTCCACAAATCTGGAAGTGCAGGATCTTCTCCATCGCAAAGCCCGCGAAACAGTTGTTGATGCCGATGCCCATTTGCGCCGTCTCGTAGGTGAAGAAGAATGATAGTCAAAGTTTTTTCCACCCTGCGAATGCAAACCGGACTAAAGCAGTCTTAAAGGAACAGGTTATTCACCTTATGCTGAAAAAGCTGGAAAATATCGGCACCTATACACTGACGGGACTCGAGCAAACCGGTCGCACGTTTAATCTGTTGCTGCTCGTCCTCTGGGAACTGGCACGGCCGCCCTACCGCTTTTATACGATAGTCCGGCAGATTTATTTTATCGGTGCGCGTTCGTTGTCGCTGATCGTGATCTCAGGCGTTACGATAGGCATGGTGCTGGGCCTGCAGTTTTACAGCATTCTGGAGCGCTTCGGCTCGGTTAACTTGCTGGGTGCCGGGGTTGCACTGAGTGTTATCCGCGAACTCGGACCCGTGATGACAGCACTCATGGTAGTTGGCAGAGCAGGGTCTGCCATAACGGCCGAACTCGGCATCATGCGTATAACCGAACAGGTAGATGCGCTCGAATGTATGGCGATCTCACCCAATAAATACCTGGTTGCGCCCAAAGTCATTGCCGGACTGATCTCCGTTCCCCTGCTGACGGCGGTATTTGATTCAGTCGCCCTGTTCGGTGGTTATTTTGTAGGGGTTGTGATGTTTGGGGTGGCTGAAGGTTCTTACATGAATGGCATGATAGATGCGGTTGAGTGGGAAGACGTGCGGTTGGGACTGGTAAAATCCGTTATTTTTGGCGTGCTGATTACCCTGATCTGCTGTGCAAAAGGTTTCTACATGCACCTTACAAAAGCCGGCTCGCAGGGCGCAGAAGGCGTGAGTTTTGTTACCACTGATGCAGTGGTGTTATCGTCGATTGCGGTACTGTTCAGCGATTTTCTTATTGGTGCAATATTTTCATAAGCCGCCCCGTTGGCAAGCAAGGAACAAGCGAGAAAGGTATGCAAAAACTTAATATTGAATTGTTAACCGGTATATTTGTCATGATCGGTATAGCGGCTTTTACCTACATTGCCGTCAGCATTGGGGGAGTGCGTTTTACCGAGCAACCGGGGTACACACTTACAGCGCGCTTCACCTCGATTTCCGGCATGCAGGCTGGCGCCATTGTGGAAGCTGCCGGTGTGCGCGTTGGCACAGTCAGCGATATCGAGTTTGATCCTGATAGCTATGAGGCTATTGTGAGCCTGCGCATCAATCAGGGAGTCCCTGTGCAGGAAGATGCAATTGCTGCTATCCGTACCCAGGGCATTATTGGCGAGAAGTTTATCAAGATTATCCCGGGCGGGTTTGAAGAACTCCTCACAGACGGGATGGAAATTTACGAAACCGAATCAGCAGTCAATCTGGAAGAACTGGTAAGCAAATACATGTTTAGCGACAAGGGTTAACGCCCGCCTGTCGAACAAGGAAGATTTTCATGAAAAATACTTATGGTGTTAAGCCGCGCAAGCTTTTGGCTTCTCTTGGTCTTGTAACCATGTTTGCCATCCCTCAATTTGGCTTTTCCCAGGAGACGTCGCAACCGGCACAGGGAGATGAAGAGTTTTTTGATTTTGACGAAGGCGCGGAAGCTGAAATCCGGATTGCTGATCCACTGGAAGGCATCAACCGCGTAACCTTTGCCATCAATGACAAGTTATACCGCGGTGTTTTTAAACCCGTAGCACGCGGTTTGCGTATATTGCCTGTGGGCGTGCGCATCTCTTTCAGCAACTTTTTCTCCAACCTGGGCACTCCGGTATCCGCAGCCAGCGCACTGCTTCAGGCTGACCTGCGCAACTGTGGCACCGAACTGACCCGCTTTGCCCTGAACTCCAGCGCCGGCTTGTTTGGCCTCTTTGACGTTGCTGCCGACCTGGGCATTGAACAGGATAATGAAGATCTTGGCCAAACTCTTGCGCGTTATGG
>CAIYIP010000115.1 GCA_903926285.1 uncultured Gammaproteobacteria bacterium | reverse complement strand
GAATGGCGACCATGCCTTCGCCCGCTTCAACCCTGCACTCGGCGTTGCTTATAATCCCGATGAGGCAACCACCCTGTACGGCTCGTACAGCGAAGCCAACCGCGTGCCAACCCCGATCGAACTTGCGTGCAACGAAGGTGTGTTTGAACTGGCGCGTCAGTATGCGATTGAGGAGGGCGAGGATCCGGACGACATCGACTTTGAGTGCCGTCTGCCGAATGCCTTTCTCGCCGATCCGCCGCTTGACGATGTCGTGACGCATACCTATGAGCTTGGCGTGCGTGGCAGGTTCGCGAACATCAACTATCAGCTGGGTTATTTCAACAGCAGCAACGAAGACGACATTCTGTTCCAGACTACCGGACGCTCAACAGGGCTGTTCGCCAACGTCGACGAAACCCAGCGCAAAGGTATTGAGCTCCTGTTCGACGGCACCGTTGCAAAAGTGGACTGGTATAGCTCGTATTCATACATCCAGGCCACGTTTGCTGATGATTTTGCGGTGTTAAGTCCCAACCATCCCAATGCCAATGATGAAGGTGAACTGGCCGTAGAGGAGGGAGACAGGATATCTGGTTTGCCGGAACATATTGTTAAAGTCGGGGGTGATTATCACGTTACGGAACAACTGAGTCTTGGTGCTGAAGCGCTCTACAATTCTGACCAGGTACTGAGGGGTGATGAGGCCAACGAGCTGGAACCAGTCTCGGGTTATACGCTCGTGAATCTGCGTGCCAGTTATGCACTCGGCACCAGCTTTTCGGTGTTTGCACGTGTCAGCAATGTCTTTGATAAAAACTACGAAAACTTCGGTTTGCTCGGCGAAGACCCCAGCGAAATCCTGCCCGACCTTGCCAACACAGCGCCGCTTTTTTTGGGGGCTGGTGCGCCGAGAGCGGCATGGGTGGGGCTGCGTTACAAGTTCAGGTAGTACGGCGCGGCGTTCCTTGATATAACAGCGCGCGCAAGTAAGACGCTGCTCTCACACCGCAAAGGTAGCCGCAAGCAGCCCGCATTACAGCCTGATTATCTCCGGCATAAGGAACCCATACAGCATGAAAACACACCTGAATATTATTCTGGCTTCTCTGACTCTTTGCGCCACGGCTAGTGCAAGTGCGCAGACTACTTCGGAGCTGGTTGAAGCCGGCTTCAATAATGAGTGGCTGACCTATGGCCACGATTACGCCGAAACCCGTTTTAGTACGATGAATCAAATTAACGATACCAACGTCAGCCGTCTTGGTGTCGCCTGGACTTTTGATACCGATTCGTTTCGTGGCCTCGAAGCGACACCCCTCATGATGGATGGTGTGGTCTATGCCACGCGGCCCTGGAGTAGTGTGTTTGCGGTGGATGCGCGGACCGGCGAACTCTTGTGGAACTACGATCCGCAAGTCGACAAGACCATCGGCTGGAAAGCCTGTTGTGATGTGGTGAATCGTGGTGTTGCGCTGTATGACGGCAAAGTTTATGTAGGAGCATTGGATGGCCGCCTGATTGCGCTGGATGCGAAGACTGGCCAGGAAATCTGGTCGGTGGTCACAGTGGATCAATCCCGTCCCTACACGATTACCGGTGCGCCTCGTGTGATGGACGGCAAGGTTGTCATCGGCAATGGCGGTTCCGAATTGGGTGTCAGGGGTTATGTTACAGCCTACGATGCCAACACGGGCGAGCAAGCCTGGCGCTTCTGGGTAGTGCCCGGCAATCCAGCCGATGGTTTTGAAAATCCCGACATGGAATTTGCGGCCACGACATGGTTTGGCAACTGGTGGGAAGTCGGCGGAGGTGGCACGTCGTGGGATTCGATGATTTACGATCCCGAAGCACGTCTCGTGTATGTCGGCACCGGCAACGGTTCACCCTGGAGCCGCGAGCTGCGCAGCAATGGCATGGGTGACAATCTTTTTCTCTCGTCAATCGTCGCGCTTGATGTTGATACCGGCCGTGTGGCCTGGTACTACCAGACTACGCCAGGCGACGACTGGGACTACACCGCAGTCCAACCCCTGATGCTGACCGAACTTGTGATCAACGGGCAGGAACGCAAGGTCATCATGCAGGCGCCGAAGAATGGTTTCTTCTACGTGCTGGATCGTATTACTGGCGAGCTGTTGTCGGCTGAACCTTATTCACTGGTTACCTGGGCTACTGGCGTGAGCAAGGAAACCGGACGTCCGATTGAAACTCCGCAGGCACGTTATGCCGACTTCATTTCCACGATATCGCCGGGGCCTGGCGGTGCGCACAACTGGCACCCGATGTCGTACAGTCCACTGACAGGACTTGTGTATTTGCCGAGCCAGCAGGGCACACGTTTCGACTATACAGTCGACCCCAATTACGAATACAAACCCGGCACATGGAATACCGGCACGCCGTTTGGTTCGACTGAAGGCATAACGCGCCTTCCGCAGGATCAGTACGCAGAAGGTACAGGGCCAATAAATCCAACCCAATCCGCACTGCTCGCATGGGATCCGCTGGCCAATGCGCCGCGCTGGCAAATCGATTATCCGACTGGTCCAAGTGGTGGCACGATGGCTACCGCAGGCAACCTCGTGTTCCAGGGTACTGCCGACGGCCACTTCGTTGCGTATGCAGCTGACGATGGGGAAAAACTCTGGGATGTTGATCTCGGCATTGGCGTGATTGCCGCACCCAGCACCTGGGAACTCGATGGCAAGCAGTACATCTCGGTACTCGCAGGCTGGGGTGGCAGCAGTGCCTTGTTCGGCACTAACCCTACTGGCAAATACAAAGTCGAAGGCCGGTTGTGGACCTTCGTGCTTGATGGCGACCGGAACATTCAACCTGCGCAGGGCATTGACCGTCCCGAACTCACCGCAGTGCCTTTTGATGCCGCTCCAGCAGTCCAGAGCCACGGTGCAGATCTCTTTGCCCAGCGCTGTGCCATGTGCCACGGCCGCAATGCCGCAAGTGGGGGCACTATTAATGATCTGCGCTATGCGGCTCCGGCCACCTTCGATATTTTCCAGAACATTGTGCGAGAAGGCGCCTACACCGGCCTCGGCATGCCCAACCTCGGTGCCTTCCTGACCGAGGCAGAAGCGGATGCAATCAAGCAGTTTATTTTGTCGCGCAGGGCTGCGGTAATGGAACAGCAATAAGTGGGTGTCAGTCGGACATAGAGAGAGGGGGGCTGTTTAGCTCGGGTGTGAATGCATCGCTGGATTCATCTATACGCACCGCCAGCGATGGTGAACATCTCTGAGTCAACACGGGCAGATTCGGACTTACACTGTTTGTCCGTAACTTGCATGGGCCAAACTCAGAAAGCGTCCATGTTGATGAATGTTTTTTGCTATTTTGCGGTTCTTAGTTCCTTCAGCATCTCGGGGCTGTCCCATTCAAATGCCCCGGGCCAGCTTTTAATCGGGGTTCCGGTTGCATCAAACAACACTGAGCTTGGCACTGCATCAATGCCG
>CAIYIP010000114.1 GCA_903926285.1 uncultured Gammaproteobacteria bacterium | reverse complement strand
TGGGTGGCTCCCATGGTCTGGGTGGTGACGATGATAGCCAGGATCACGATATTGAAAATTTTGCGCGCGAGCTGTGCCACTTGCTGCACAAGGATCATCAGGATGGAAAATTTGGCAGTCTGCAGATTGCAGCTGCACCGCATATGCTGGGATTGATGCGCAAATTTCTAAGTGATGACTGCCAGAAAGTCCTGCACAAGACAGTAAATAAAAATCTTATTCACGCAGACGAAAAGGACATCCTTGCGCATTTTGCATAAGTAAGTTGCATCAGGAGAAAGTGCAGTGCTGGAACCTGTTCCAGAGAAACAGGACGTTGCCACCAGTATTTTCATTCCATGAAGATCTGATGGCGCAGCGGAACACTGTCGTCTATCGCTGTTGTTTCAATTTTCTGAAAAATCTGCATTGTGGGGCCAATGGCTTTTCAGGCTATTGTTCCGCGCGCATCAGGGGATATATCCCGGATTGATGATGGGCGCTGACTTTCTTGAGCATGCCGAGCACATTGTCAGCATCAACCTTTTCACTCTTCTTCGCGGACCCATTGCCGGATTTGGTAAATGCCAGGGCATCTCCCATCGACAGAATTCCGGAAAGTGAGCCCGCATCATCTGTTACCAGCACACGCCTGACTTCCTGCTGCTCCATCTTCTGCAAGCAGGACTCGATTGATTGTTGCTTACAGCGACACAGGTTTTGGCCCTGGATTACCGATGACGCCTGGATGTCCCACAGCGGCTGATGCTCAAGCATTGCAGCCATGGCGATGTCCCGATCAGTAACGATTCCTATCGGTTTGTTATCCTCCGCAACAACCGGAATAGCGCCGCAATCGCCGTCCCCTGCCAGTCAGCACATTGCGCTCTGTCACAAGCTCTGCTTCCGCAGGTAAAACGCCGGCCAGCTCTATCCTGATTAGCCATTGGTTGCCTGAATAAAAAATATCAGCCGCTGGTTGCCAGGTTGCGTAATACATAAAACTGCTTCTTGTACCTGATGTTTATGAGTCTTGCGGATTACCTGCCAGAGGGTGGTGAATATTCTGATTGCTGCTCATTATTTCCCAACCGCAACAATTACTTGTGGTTTCAGGCATTTTCTTCTCAAGTTCATCAAAAGCAAGCCGTTACTTACTCTTGATATAGACATAAGACCTGCACGGGAAATTGCTAGTGAGTCTTTCGACAAAAAAAGCCAACAGTAAACCAGTTGATGAAGTATCTGAGCTGATATTTTTGGCTCGCCAACCCATTTTTGATCGCAACCTTCATGTCGTCGCATACGAACTTCTGTACCGCAATGCCGGAAGCGGTGGCGCAAATATCGATGATGCCACTTATGCCACCGCGAAACTGATCACGAATACTTTTCTGGAAACGGGCTTCGAAAATATTAGCGGTGGAAAACAGGTGTTTATCAATCTACCGCGGCCTTTTATAACCGGCGAAATGCCAATTTTGCTCGATCCAAAACAGGTGGTATTAGAAATTCTTGAAGATGTGTGTGCAGATGATGCAGCAATAAAAGGAGCAAAGGAGCTTCGTGCTAAAGGTTATACTATTGCACTTGATGACTTTCTTCAGACTGATGAAAACAAGGATTTCATTCCTCTGGCTAGTATCATAAAAATTGATGTGCTGAATCAGACAGAAGCGGACCTCCGCGAACAAGTCGCTGGCTTTGCATCCTACAAGGTAAAACTCCTTGCGGAAAAAGTGGAGACAGAGGAGCAGCATCTTCTATGCCGAAGTCTCGGTTTTGAGTTATTCCAGGGCTATTTTTTTTGCAAACCTAAAATACTTGAAGGTAAACCGCTACCATCCAACCATATAAATATTCTGACAATCATTGCGAAGTTACAGGACAGGGAATGTCAGATACAGGATATAGAGAAGATATTCAGCAACGACATCGGGATGAGTTTCAAGTTATTCAAAATCATAAACTCTTCTTATTACAACGTAGGCAGGAAAATTGAATCCATCCATCATGCACTGGTGATGCTTGGGCTTGAAACCATCAAGAAATGGGTCATGCTTATTTCTCTTTCATCGTTCGAGTGTAGTCCACGGGAATTGATTGTGTCTGCCTTGGTAAGGGCGAAAATGTCTGAGGCTGTAGCTGGAAATCTTGGGTATAAAGCGGAAATTGCCTTCACTATCGGCATGTTTTCCTTGCTTGATGCAATCATGGAGCAGCCACTTGCCGTAATTATCGAAAACCTGCCCCTGTCAGAGGAAGTGAAGCGTGCGCTGCTGGATCATCAGGGCCAGCAGGGAGAACTACTGGCCGCAGTTATCAGCTATGAACGAGGCGTGTGGGAAAGCATAGACGGGAAGTTCATGCATGAAGGGTGTATGTTTCAAGCGTATCAAGATGCTTTGGCCTGGTGTGCAACTGTCGCCGGGAAGCTGACTCAGCGCTAACGACGGGTATGCTGCTTTTTCAGGAAACGTGATTACCTGCTCGGCCATTCTGGATTTGTTAAGTGCGGGACATTTTCTCTACTGGAACCGCTGCAGTTAAACCTTGCGCAAGTTTCAATAAATCAGGACTCGCTCAATAAAAGCTGCACTTCTTTCGCGAGTCGGTCAACAGCAAAGGGTTTATTCAGCATCTTGATGTTGGGCTTGTACGGCTGATCGAAGGCAAGTATTTCCTCGTGATGGCCTGATACCAGTAGTACTTTCAGATTGGCATCGAGGCTTGTGAGTTGTTCTGCAAGCTGGATGCCGCCAAGACCGGGCATCACCACATCGGTCACCAGTAAATCAATTTTGCCAGTATTAGACTCAAACACGGCTTTGCCCTCAAGGCCATCTTTTGCCGTGAGTACCTGGTAATCAAGTTTGGCCAGCATCTTTCGGAGCAAGCACCGGACCTCGGAGTTGTCCTCAACCAGCAGTATGGTTTCCTTTTTGCCAGAAGTATGTGCTTTTATTGCAACTGGCGCAGGCTCTTCAAGCAGCTTGTGATTCCTCAGTGCGGGCAGGCGAATCGTAAAGGTCGTGCCTTCGCCGGGCTTGCTTTCGACCTGGATATCGCCGGAATTCTGCTTGATTGCACCATAAACTGCAGCAAGTCCCATTCCGGTACCCTTGCCTTTTTCCTTGGTGGTAAAGAAAGGCTCGAAGATATGCTTAAGTATTTCATCATTCATCCCGCAACCCGTATCGGTGAACGTAAGCGTGACAAAATCATGCGCAGATTTTTTTGTCTCCGAATAATGTTCTTCGGGATCAAGTGCGGAATTTGTGGTCGCAATAATAAATTCACCCCTGCCAGACATGGCGTCTCTGGCATTCAAGGCGAGATTAAAGAGTATTTGTTCCAGTTGTGAGTGGTCGTACTGGATAGGCCAGACGTTTACATCAAGGTTGATTGCGATCCTGATATTTTCCCCTAGCAGGCTATGCAGAAGCTGTTGGGAGTCGCGGATAACACTATTCAGGTCAATAATCTGGGGTTCGATTACTTTCTTCCTGCTGTAATCGAGGAGTTGCCCTGTGAGGCGTGCCGCTTTCTGTGCTGAATCCAGGATAAGCTCGAGGTCCGCTTTGAGTTCGGGGCTGGCACCATTGCTCATCAAGCCCAGTTCAGCGTGGCCCATGATGACAGTAATGAAATTGTTGAAATCGTGCGCTATGCCGCCAGCAAGGCGTCCGACAACATCCATCTTTTGCGCCTGATGCAGCTGCTGCTGTAGATGAAGTCGTTCTTTCTCGGCGGCCTTAAGTGCACGAATGTCGCGGACGATCAGCGAGAAGAATTCTATGTTGCCGCCGCTGTCGTTGTGGGCGACGAGAACCTGGGAACACGGAATATTATTTAATTCATAATCGACGAGAGTGACTTCAGATTGGAAAGAATTGAATTTTATTGCACTCGGTATATCTTGTTCGAGAAATTGCTTCCTGCTCTTTGCGTCATAAAAACCAATCAGCCGTTTGCGCGAGATTTTGAAGTCTGTATCAAGGCCAAGCAGGAGATAGCCCGCAGCGTTCAGCGTCAACAGGAAGCCGTCGGCATCTATCGTGCCGACCAGATCCGAGGTCGAATCGGCAATGGCCAGTTGTCTCGCGAGTTGTTCATCGGCAATTCTTTCTCTGCGTTCCTGGTTCCAGTTTCTCATCATGGGGTGATTCAGTAGTTATCGGGCTATGAATTGCCGCAGAACATTTCGTACACCAGTAAATGCTCTTCATGGCTGTACTGTATGAGTTGCAAGAGTTCTTCAGTGCTGATCTGCAGGCTGAGGGTATGGCTAATGTCACTGATAAACGTGACATCACCGATGTTTTCAATAGTCCGGTATTTATGCAGAAAATCACCAAGACAGGAGGCGCAATACATGATTTCTTGCGTCATGTTGCGCGCAGCTGGATCTGGCAGTTGATGGTGTCCGGCAATACTTTCGATCAGGGCTTCAGGGAAGTTCCAGTTGGTGGCAAGTTCTGCCCCAACCTCACAATGATCAAAGCCTAGCAGCTTGCGCTCGACCTCAAAGTCGAGCGCGCCGGTAGTTTTGATTTCATCTTCAATGGTTGCGCGTAATTCCGGTTCTTTGGCATACAACACAAACTTGCCGACATTGAGTAGCAGTCCGGCTAGAAAGTATTCTTCCTTGTTGGCAAGGCCGGCACGTTTGGCGAGGTTTCTCGCAATGATTGCGATGAAGATGCTGTTGCGCCAGAATTGCTTGATATCGAAGCCGGCACTTGTCGAGCTTAATGACTTGACGATAGCAGTCACAAACACGAGATTATTAAGCTCATGTTCGCCAATGATGCCAAGCGCGTGAGAAATGTTGTTGATGCGCACGGGCAAGCCAAAATAGGCGCTGTTAACAATACGCAGGAGCCGTGCAGACAGTGCGGTATCGAGTTGAATAATGCTCGCGACTTCTTTACGGGTATGGAGCGGTTCGACGAGTACTCGCCTTAACTTGAAACATATCTCCGGTAAGGAAATGATCACATTGGTTTCATTGACCAGATCTGAAACTGAACATTTTTGTGCGATACCCATTGTTATGGCCTTATTACTCCAACCTCGAAATGTTATTGCGACCTGAATGCAAAAAGATTTAGAAATATTTTCGGCCGATTACTGCGGGTTGTGACGAAGTCAGCAAAATAGCGGTGTTTCAGGCTGTTCTGGTTATGGCAGAAAGCGCTGCCGAACTGGGCGGTAATGTCTCTCTGCAGTGATTGCAGTTATCATCGCAGGGTTTTCAATCCAAGGAATTTGATAGGGGGAACCGTAGTGGCCACACGTGCCGAATTTATTGCCAGACTCGAAAAACTGGACGCCTGTGCGGTGTCGGATGCGCTTGATTCATTCGGGCTCAAGGGCGCCCACTCAGGACTGCCGCGCCGCTCCACAAAAAGCCGGATTGCCGGTACTGTCCAAACGGTGAAATTGCATGGCATGGAGCCCGCTGGTGGCTCAAAGCGTCATCTCGGTACTGCGGCCATTGAAGCCTCCGATAACCTTACGGTGATTGTGGTTGAACAGCGGACGGGAATTGATTGCGCAGGCTGGGGCGGCGTACTGGCCAATGCTGCAAAGGTAAAAGGTGTGCGTGGGGTAATCTTGGAAGGTCCTGCACGCGATATTGATGAATACGAGGAGATCGGCTTTCCGGTGTTTTCACGCTACACCACGCCGCATACCGCACGTGGCAGGGTCTGGGAAGAATCCTTTGGCATACCTGTGCAGGTTGGGAACAGTATCGTCAGGGCAGGGGATTACGTGATTGCCGACGGCAGTGGGGTAGTCTTCATTGCAGCGGAAAAAGTCGCCGAAGTGCTGACCGTCGCGGAACGCATTGCGGAAAAAGAGCGCTTGATGACCCGCGATGTGCTCGAGGGCAAATCAGTGTCAGAAGTGATGGGCACTAATTACGAAACTATGTTGCAGAAACAGTAAGCAGGAGAAGGGGTAAATGACAGGTATAGATAAAAATGTGGAACGAGTGGCAAAGCTTGATACGGCTACTCTCAGCGATGCACTCGACAAGCTGCGTATCCCGGGGCAGTGCCTTGGCATCAAGCCCAGGGATCAGAATTTTCGGCTTGCTGGCAGAGCCTATACGATTCTCTACGGACCACTCGATGCAGAAAAGCCCGGTACAGTAGGTGACTTCATCGACAAGCTGGGTCCTGGCATAGTGGCCGTAATTGATAACGGTGGTCGTGAAGACGCCACCGTCTGGGGCGATATTCTGACTTTCCTCGCCAACAAAAAAGGCCTCGCTGGTACCGTGATTGATGGCGCTTGTCGCGATGTGCATCTGTGTTTGAGCCTTGGATATCCGCTCTATTCGCGCAGCTATTCAATGCGCACCGGCAAGGATCGTGTGCAAGTGGATGCCGAACAGGTACCCGTCAATATCGGTGATGCCCGTGTACAACCAGGCGACCTGATGCGTGGCGACGCCGATGGTGTTGTCTGCATCCCCAAATCACGTGAAGATGAAGTCCTCGATGTTGCCGAGCAGATAGATGCGGCAGAAGCTAAAATTCGCGCCATGCTCGAAGCAGGCAAGACCATCGGCGAAGCGCGCGCGCAGATGAAATACCACAGCCTGCAAACCCCCGATAAAAAATAATTCGTAATCAGTTGGAGTAACTTTGTGATCATAGATTGTCATGCCCATATGTCCGCCCCACCGCAACTGGCCGTATACAAGGCCGGCCTGGTTTCCCACCGAGGCTCGCATGGCCGCGGCGCCGTTAAATACACCGATGACCAGCTCATCGCTGCGTGGAACCGCAAGGAGATGGCTCCCTGCGGCCACATCGAACACATGCACAACAACGGCATCCACATGCAGCTTATTTCGCCGCGACCGTTTCAGACCATGCACTCGGAAAAGCCGGGTTACCTGGTCGAGTGGTACATCCATGAATGCAACAAGATCATCGCCGACAGCATCCGCCTCTTCCCCGACAAATTTTTCGGCGTAGGTGGCATACCGCAGCAAGGTGGCGAACCGGTCAGTGTGGTTTTTGCGGAAATGGAGCACTGTGTTAAAAATTACGGCTTTAAAGGCTTTCTGTTGAATCCTGATCCCTACGAAAATGATGGCCAGAAAGCACCGCCAATGGGCGACCGCTATTGGTATCCGCTGTACGAAAAGGCGTGCGAACTTGATGTTCCTCTGCACATTCACACAGCCGGTTCACGCTTCCCCGCACGCGAGCCTTACAGCCTGTATTTCGTAAATGAAGAAACTACCGCGGTTTATGGTTTCGTCAACTCAGCAGTGTTTGACGATTTCCCTGCACTGAAAATTGTAGTCTCTCACGGTGGCGGTGCGATGCCATACCAGATCGGTCGCTTCAACGCGGGATCTGTAAAAAGCGGCGCGCAAGGTTCACTCAGCAGCGGTTTGTTTATTGATCGCATGCGCAAGATGTACTTTGATACTGTGTTGTATTCGCAGGAAGCGCTTGAGCTACTGATTAAAGTGGTGGGCGCCGACCAGATCCTTTATGGTTCCGAATGTCCTGGCGTTGGTTCATCGGTCAACCACGAAACCGGCGAGACCTACGACAAGACCGTGCCGCTGATCGAGAACATCGACTGGCTCAGCGCAGAAGACAAGTTCAAGATTTTTGAAGGCAATGCGAAGAAAGTTTTTAATCTGAAGATCTAGAAGTACACCTGATTTGTTGCGATGAGCTTGCAGATCATAACGAGTAAAAATGCACAGCTGAACTCAATAGCCTTGGTGCAGACGTGGTGCAGAAGACTTCATCGGCATGGATGCCGATGATAGCTACAGGGATGTATCCATGCGGTCTTCTGCATCATGACTGCACCAAGGCCTAACGACCAAGGTAATAGAAATGGCAAAAATCACCCTAGGCTTGTGGAGCACGCACGGCCCCATCCTCAACACCACTCCTGAGGAATGGATGCTGCGCGTGCCGCACGACCATAAAATCAAACACTGGTTCAGAAACCGCGAATATACGTTCGAGCAATTGGCTGACCTGCGCAAGGATGAAAATTTCGCTGCGCAGATCACTCTCGAAGAACGCACACGCAGACATGCAATCTGCCAGCGGGGCGTGGCGAAACTTGCCGAAATATGGAAACAGGAAAAGCCCGACGTATGCGTCATCATGGGTAACGACCAGCGCGAGCTGATCCAGGACAGCATGCAGCCGATGTTCACCATTTATCATGGTGCGGACTTCTGGCAGAAGCCGGCGGATCATGAGCGTACGTCCAGACTGCCGGTGGGTATCAAGGAAAGCGAGTGGGCTTACCGGCCACCCGAACCGGTGGTTTGGCCAGGCCTACCCGATCTCGCAGACCTCGTATTTGAAATGGGCGCCGATGCCGGCTTCGATTTTGCCGCCAGCAAATCATGGCCCGATACCGGACAGCATCATCACATTGGCACACCACATGCCTTCAGCTGGATTATCCGCCGAGTGATGGAAGATAACGCCGTGCCCATTCTGCCGATCATCACCAACACGTTTTTCGCGCCCAACCAGCCCACCTCAAAACGCTGTTTTGAAATGGGCGAGTTTATTGGCAAGGTAATCAAGGCCTGGAAGCGCGATGTCAAAGTTGCCGTGATTGGTTCGGGCGGCCTCACGCATTTCACGATTGATGAAGACTTTGATAATGCCCTGATGAAAGCGCTCGCTACGCGGGACAAGAAGTTTCTATGTACTGTTCCGCAGACGACCTTGATGCAGGGTACATCTGAAATCAGAAACTGGATCGCCGCAGCAGGAGCCATGTTCGATACCGACCTTAAGGGTGAAACGATAGGTTACGTGCCGTGTTACAGAACTGTTGCCGGCACTGGAACTGCGCAGGGATTTGCGTACTGGAAGTAAGCTTGAAGTAGGCTGCAAGTAGTGATGCGGAAACGTGCCAGCCCGCTTCCTCAATCTTTGCATGGAGGCCCGAAAAGAGTGTGTTAGTATCAAGTGAAAGTAGCGATAAAAACGGTGGAAACAGGTTTTTTATCATAAGGATAGCGATGGAAATCCGGCTCCGGAATTCCAGCTGTTGGCAGTGGTTTTCGCGGCCAACATTCTTTCGTATATTCAGGGAATGATCACAAGGATTGATTTGTAGTTAGTTGTAAAACTATCAGGCTTTGAGGTTCTCACCATGCGCAGTACTCGCCTTGTCCTCTCGCGTTTGTTTGCGCCACTACTTGCGCTGGTGTTGCCACTGCTGCTGGTGAACAGCGCTTTAGCCCATCATTCTTTCCGTGCTCAATATGATGCAACCAAGCCAATCGAGGTGACTGGTTATGTCACGAAGGTGGAATGGACTAACCCGCACGTCTACATTTACGTCGATATCGAAAATGTCGAAGGCAAAATTGAAAACTGGGGCTTCGAGCTGGGGCCACCGCATGCGCTGCAAAATAACGGCTGGAAAAAAAATACGCTTGAGATTGGCGTGCAAGTGGATGTTTCTGGAACGCTTGCGCGAGATGGTAGCCACAATGCAAATGCCCGCAGCGTAAGGCTCGCGGGCAGCGATGTTCGGCTTGGGGCAGCGTCCAGTGAGCAGCTCAACCGCTAGTCGGGAATTCGTTTCAATATATTCGCGGAAGACATCGCCGGAAAAAAACATGAAACGGCGTCATAAATTAATTTTGCAGGCAGGGGAACATGACACGAGCAGCAGGAAAAATCAGGCTACTGACTTTGGTCGTAGCAATGCTGGCAACATCCGCACACGCCCAGTTTCTCGCGGCCAACAATCGTAATTCGGAGCGTCCTGCGCCACGGCTTGCTGATGGCACCATCAGCTTGTCAGGCCCATCTGGCGAAATCGGCAATTGGGAGGGCAACGCCGGAGCGGTGCTTTTTACCAATCCAGTAGAAGGCGCAATTGACAACGCCGCGCTTTACCTTCCCTCCAATCTTTCTGTTGATGAAGTGCCCTGGCAGGACTGGGCGCGTGCTGCATATGAAGAACGCCTGGCATCACTGACCAAAGACGATCCGCATACACGCTGCAAACCCAGTGGTGGTCCGCGCATGTTCCACACACCTTACGGTTTCGAAATTCTGCAGTTACCTGACTCGCAGGAAATCATGTTTCTGCAAGTTGGCGCGCCCCATTCCTGGCGCCGGGTGTTCATGGATGGCCGTGATCATCCCGCAAATCCGCAACCCACCTGGTTTGGTCATTCGGTGGGTCACTGGGAGGACGATACCCTGGTTGTGGATACTGTTGGCTTCAATGATAAGTTCTGGCTGACGCGCGAAGGTGTGCCACATACAACCCAGTTGCATTTGGTCGAACGTTTTACCCGCACCAATTTCGACAACCTGGTGTATCAAGTGACAGTAGATGATCCCGGTGCCTATACTGCTTCCTGGAGTGGAGGCTGGTATATCAACTGGGTCGCGGGCAATGAACCGTTTGATTATCTTTGCCAGGAAAACAACAAGGACGCGGCCCACATGATTGGGCCAGAAGGAGAATAACTAAACAGGAGAATAAACGGGTAAGGTGCAAGCGTTATCCGGGCCAGCGCAAGTCTGGCAAGAACGGCAGGGAATAATAACAACAATCCTTCTGCCAAAAACAAAATTAACTTTTTCAGAGGGTAGGTTATGTCACCAATAGCACGTACAACAAGGCAGGAGATGATGGACAACTGGCAGGTGCTGGTTGTGGCTTTTCTGCTGGTATTTT
Organism: uncultured Gammaproteobacteria bacterium; assembly: GCA_903926285.1. Taxonomy (GTDB): domain Bacteria; phylum Pseudomonadota; class Gammaproteobacteria; order Pseudomonadales; family Pseudohongiellaceae; genus CAILUG01. The sequence continues at coordinate 1,531 of CAIYIP010000114.1, read as the reverse complement.
TCTCCTTCGGCGTTCCCAATTTTTCGCTGCCTTTTATGTATAAGCCTGCCATGGACGAATTCGGGTGGAGCAATACACAAGTTAATCTCCTGTCTACAGCCAAGTTTTTAATCGGTGCAGTAGCCGCACTCGGCATGGGCATAATGGTCGACAAGATCGGCGGCAAGACTGCGGTACTGTTAGGAGCTATTGCCGGCGGCGTTGCAATGGGCCTGTTTTTATTTGCCACTGTATTGCCTATCTATTATCTCGCTGGTGCAATCCTGGGTCTTTCAGCTTCGTCTATCGTAGCGGCCATGAAGGTTGTTGTTTCTCGTCTGTTTGAAATCAATCAGGGCCTGGCGATAGGCATCGTGCTGAGTGCCACGAGCATGGGGCAAACCTTGATGCCGCTGGTGTGGGGCCCACTGCTGGAAGCAGGAGTTAACTGGCGCCATATTGCCTCCGGTCTCAGTCTCGGCTCGCTGCTGATTTCGGCGCCACTCTGGATGTTCTTTATGTCGCGCAAGGGCGATACCCAGGATGTGATCAATGCCAGTACCAAACAAGAGGCCGGCAGTACCGGCATGTGGGAACACTTTAAAGTCATTAGTAAGGAAAAAGGCATCTGGCTCGTAATCATCGGCGTTTTCCTGGTCTCGGCAGTAGATCAGGCGATGACGCAAAACTACGTTACGTATTTGCGCAACGACAAAGGTTTTAATCTTAACTCAGTTGCCTGGGCATCATCTTATGCAGGCATTCTGGCGGTTATCGCGAAACCTTCCGCTGGCTGGATCTACGATCGGTTTTCCATTGGCGGTATCAAGTTCTTTTACTTTTTATTGTCGCTCTCGGTTCTCCTTGCGTTACCGGTGGCAGGCGTATTCTCGTTGCTGATCTTCCTGACAGTTCAGGGTGTTGCCCATGGTGGTCTGATCGTAGAGATACCGGTGCTCACCAGACACTACCTTGGACCACGTAACCTTGGTATGACCATAGGGCTGGTATCCGTTGCGGTGAATCTGGGTTTTGCGGCAGGTCCACCAATATTAGGCTACTTCGTCGATGTGTTCGGCACGTACAAGATAGGGTTGATTGTGTACAGTGTTGTGGCGCTTGCAGGCTTCTTGCTGCTGCTTCCTATCCAGCCTCGTTTCTGGACACCGCCAAGCCAACGTCAGAAGAAGGCGCCCGAGGCAGCCATGCCGAATTTCCAGCCTGCAAGGGTTTAGGGTCTTACGCGTACATCTGATGAGGTAACCGCATAAAAAAAGGGGCAAACGCCCCTTTTTTTATGAGCGGGTTTAGAGGATCGAGCTGGAATTTACGATAAAAATACAAAAAAATGCCAGAACGGGTGACGTTGGTCGATCTGCAACTTCTTTCCCAACTCTTTGTGACGAGCTAACATTTCAAGAAACTGGACGACACCGACGGCAGTCGTTATTGGCAACAGAGCTCTTGCACTGCGCAGTGAATCAGGCCGTTGGCTGCATCATGTCAGGGTAGGGATTAGCCAAGTCAAGATTCACGCCTTCTGCATAACCCC
>CAIYIP010000113.1 GCA_903926285.1 uncultured Gammaproteobacteria bacterium | reverse complement strand
GGTTACGATATACGCCTGAGCAGCAAGGGAATCTGTGCCGCCCTCACGCGCGGCTTGATCGACTCGGGAGTAGATGTTTACAACATTGGCTTGTGCGGCACGGAAGAAATCTACTTTGCTACAAGCCATCTGCGCATGGATGGCGGCATCGTCGTAACGGCCAGCCACAATCCGAAAGATTACAACGGCATGAAATTCGTGCGCGATAATTCCAGACCGATCAGTGCTGATACCGGGCTTAACGACATCAGGGCGCTTGCCGAGAAAAATAGTTTTACTGCCGCTAAACGCGTTGGCCAGGAACACCATGTGGATGTGAAGGCCGACTACATCGAGCATTTGTTATCGTTCATTCATGTCGCAGGACTCAAGCCGCTCAAGGTGGTATCTAATACAGGCAACGGTGGCGCCGGCCAGATTATCGACTTGCTTGAGCCACACTTGCCGTTCAATTTCATCAAACTTTTCCATGATCCTGACGGCAACTTTCCGAATGGCGTGCCCAATCCGTTGCTTGAAGAAAACCGCAAGCCGACGATTGATGCAATTCTAGCCACAGGCGCCGACGTCGGTATCGCGTGGGATGGTGATTTCGACCGCTGTTTCCTGTTTGATGAAAAAGGCGCTTTTATCGAAGGTTATTACATCGTTGGCCTGCTCGCGGAAGCATTCCTGGTCAAACATCCGGGCAGCAAGATCATTCACGATCCGCGCTTATTGTGGAACACAGAAGCAGTAGTAAAGGAATTTGGTGGAGTGACGGTGCAATGCAAATCCGGCCACGCCTTCATCAAGGAAATGATGCGCAGCGTCGATGCTGTTTATGGTGGAGAGATGAGTGCGCACCATTATTTCCGCGATTTTTTCTATTGCGACAGCGGCATGATTCCGTGGCTGCTGGTGCTGGAACTTATCATTAAAAGCGGCAAACCTCTGTCACAGCTCGTTGAAGAGTGCATTGCGCGCTTTCCTGCCAGCGGTGAAATCAATCGTACTGTCAGCGATGCAAAGTTCGTGATTGAAAAAGTGCTCGCGCACTATAAACCCCATGCTATCGACATTGACTATACCGATGGTGTGAGTATCAGTTTTGCCGATTGGCGTTTTAATCTGCGCATATCCAACACAGAGCCTGTGATTCGTCTCAACGTAGAATCGCGCGGCGATATTGCACTCATGCAAAGAAAGACCGCAGAAGTGCTTGCATTGATGGTGATTTGAACAAGGTCATTTGTACCTTTCGGTGCAAATTACCTTGCGATGTAAATATAAACCTAGGTGGCTAGTCTAATTTAAGTGTTATCTAAATGTTGTTGCGCTGAGATCAATTGACAAGGCATATGCCTGTTGCGCTGTAAACTACCTTGTCCGTAATGTCGTTGACGATTTCTGCAACCACTTTGAGATCGTTCTGAATGAAGTCTGTATCAATCCTGACGGCGCCTTCGGCTACATCTCCATTGTCACTGTCGAAATCGAATTCGACTTCATCACCAGAGATCGTCATAGGCAGGCTCGTCTTCACTTTGGTGCCTGACTTAATTGTGGCGATATAGGTGCCGGCTGCAAGATCTCTTGCATCGACAGATACGCTGGAGCGTCCTACGCGAAGGTTGCAGCGGACCAGAATGCCAAAGCCATTTTCGCCCGGCGCGGTGTTGTCATCCGAGTAATTGGAATCTTCAAAAGTGGCGATGTTAGCAAGTTGCTGGCACATGGCAGCATCTTCGGACGCCGCATAAGTCAATTCGAAATTGAATGAACTGCCGCGCCTCTCGAGTACGATGTCAAAAAATTTGTTATTCGCCAGACTTCCGGAAAGGTTCCTTATCTCTACACAAGGAACCGTCAGTTTGGATGTAGAGAAGTCTGCTTTAGCTCCACCGCCAATATCATCCCCGGCAACTGCGAGTGAGTAGCTGAGGGTTGATGCAAGCGCCAGTGTTGCCATCTCGACGGTCAGTTTGGATTTTTTCATTGCCATGCTCTCTATTATGATTGTCGCTGAAATCGGTAACCGCTGCTGAAGTTAATGCCCGCCCCTGCTGGGAACGACTTGATGGTGGAAATCAATCTCCCGCCATGATGTAGACCGAATACAGGTT
>CAIYIP010000112.1 GCA_903926285.1 uncultured Gammaproteobacteria bacterium | reverse complement strand
CCTTCCAGTTGCTCAATGCCGGCACCTCTGTGCTGGGGCCGGAAACAATAAGCCTCGAACGCGTCTATCTAGCTGATCCGGAAAATGCTGCTGCCAAAAGCGATGAAGCCAGGCTGATCCAGCAGGAAATGCGTCGCGAGCTCGCATTGCAAATACTTCGCCGTCTGCAAGCGGCCCAGTTGTAATGCCACTGCAGTCATGACGCTGCCGCCGATCGTCATTTCCATCGCACTGCTGGTCTGTAGTAATGTGTTCATGACGTTTGCGTGGTATGCCCATCTGAAAGAACTCAACCACAAACCCTGGGTCGTAGCAGCCCTCATTAGCTGGGGCATCGCGTTATTCGAATATCTGTTGCAGGTGCCTGCCAACAGGATTGGCTACAGCGTGTTATCGATTGGGCAGCTGAAGATCATGCAGGAAGTAATCACACTGACAGTCTTCGTGCCTTTTTCGGTGTTGTATCTGAAAGAACCACTGAAGCTGGATTATCTATGGGCAGGACTTTGTCTGCTCGGTGCGGTTTTTTTTATTTTCCGTAGCAAACTTTCGGCCTGAGTTTTTTTTATTGCTGGACTGTTTTCTTTCGACATATTCAAGACGTGACTTACCACTAAAAAGTACAGTCGTTTATAACAGGGAAAGGTGGTTCCCATCCGAAAGCAACCTTTCAGCGTCACAAAACCACTTTTCCTGCCTGACAAAGCGCTACCCGATTGCTCAGGATTTGGCTTTGTAGGTACGCAATTCCTGGTTGTATCGATCAGCTATGCTTTTCATTTCTGCGTCAGCGCGTTTCGCCTCTGAATTGTTAATGCCGCAGCTCAGATACTTTTCCATGTCGGCAACATAGGCTTCCACTGCTTTTTTGGCCTTCAGCATATCTGCGCCAGAAGCGCTGTCGCCACTGGGCATTGCTGGATCAGCAGGCTGCGTACAGGCGGCAAATACGCAACCTGTCATCGTCATGCCCGCAAGCAGTATGAAGGTCAAAAGTGTGTCTCTCATATAAAACTCCTGGGTGTATTCAGTGGTTATGACTTTCTGATCTGAAACGTCAGCGGCGCTCCCAGCAGTTATTGTTATTTCCCTGGAGCATTCTGACCGCAGATCTAGGCGGATCTTAATCTCTGGCTACTTTTATTAAATGCCCCCTTAACATTGGCAGTCGAAAAGAATTTCATCATGTCATTCAGTTTTTCGGTTTCCTCGCTCATTACATCAATCGAAGTAGTTACCTTCTCTACCATCGCGGCATTTTGCCGGGTGCCTTCATCGATATTGCCGATGGAGGAATTGACAAGCTCGATACCATTGGCTTGTTCCTGGCTCGCGGTAGCGATCTCGGAAATGATCGTGGATACACGCTTGATAGAACTCACGATCGAGTTGAGCGCTTCACCTGATTTGTTGACGAGATCAGTGCCGCGTTCGACCTGACGGTTGCTGCTGTTGATCAATTGCTTAATCTCTTTTGCGGCTTCTGCACTGTGAGCTGCCAGATTCCGGACT
>CAIYIP010000111.1 GCA_903926285.1 uncultured Gammaproteobacteria bacterium | reverse complement strand
CCACAGATCCTCCGCAATCCGGATTTTCTGGCGGAGACTGATTTGCAGGTGCTGGATTTCCAGGGCAGGGCCATCGATCCCTCACAGGTGGACTGGAACAATCCGATCGGAATAATGCTGAGGCAGCCACCAGGCCTCGCCAATCCGCTGGGTAGCATCGCGTTTCGTTTCCCGAGTCCTTTTGCGATTTACCTGCACGACACGCCAAGCCAGAATCTGTTTGAAAAATCTGCGCGCAACGTCAGCTCGGGTTGTGTGAGAGTGGAAGATGCCCAGGGACTTGCATCCCAATTGCTTGCGGAAAAGAGCGACGAAGAGCGCAAGGAGATTGTGCTGATGCAGGAGAGCGGTGAAACGCACGAAATTACTCTGCGCAATGGTCCCCAACTCATCATCACTTACTGGACGGCAGAAGCAGGTAACACCGGGCGCGTGAGATTTTTCCGCGATCCCTATAATCTGGACCATGCCTTGATGATGGCCTTCAGGGATCTCGATGGGGCTGATCAGACTGTGGCTCAGGTGACGCCTGAACAAGCAGCAATTGTCTGTGGCAGTTGAATATTGTTGCCCATGCTTTCGCCCATGTTGTGTGGTTTGGAATTGTAAGGCGTGTGTATTGGGAATAAAAAACCATGCGAGCGCAATGCTTCCCGCAATTTAGGCGAAACTGCGGGATATTTTTATGAGTCCTTATCCGTGTAGCCAGAAAATTTTATATCCAGAGGTGGAATGATGGCCGGTGTTTGGCAATATCAGATGCCATTAAATCTGTGCCATTCTGGTAAGTCCCCAATTATCGTGTCCTGAAAGCACTCGGACAGGTAGAATTCGCGCTTTTGTAAGGCTGTAACCTTTGATGATTCCAGCTACCCACGGCAGCCACATGCGGCTTGACCGTTTTCTCAGTCACAGTAGCTGCCTCTCTCGTTCCCAGGTGAAAAGACTGTTACATGCGGATCGTGTCACCCTAGATGGCCGCCCGGTGCGTGATCCGGCACTAGCCGTCAGTGAACAGAGCCTGATCACCCTCAACGGCGCGACGCTGCCGTGGCCGCGGTCGCGCTACGTGATGCTGAATAAACCCGCCGGTTATGTCTGTTCCACCGATGATCCGGGATATCCCGTGGTCAGCAGCCTCGTCGATGCACCCTGGGCCGCTGGCTTGCACAGCGCAGGTCGCCTTGATGTCGACAGTACAGGACTCGTGCTGTTGACCAATGATGGTGCCTGGAGTCATGCCTTGACGAGTCCGCGCCGCCATTGTCTGAAGACCTATCGAGTAGGTGTAAAACATCCCATTGCCGCCGACCTTGCGCAACGTTTTGCTGACGGACTGCTGCTCCACGGCGAAAACCGCCCCACACTGCCAGCCCAACTGGAACTGATTGACAGTCGTACCGCACGCGTCAGCATTCAGGAAGGCCGTTATCATCAGGTCAAACGTATGTTTGCTGCCTGCAGCAACCGCGTGGAAACACTGCATCGTGAGCGCATCGGTGCCATCACGCTGGACCCTGCGCTACAGCCGGGCCAGTGGCGCGAACTACAAGCCCTAGAGATCGGGAGCCTACCTCATGAGTGACAATAGCCTGCAGCAACTGCTGCAGTTCTGCGCCAGGGTTGATACACCTGCACTGGTCGTGCTCGACGAAAACGCCGGCACACTGCCAGTCAATCCCTTTACTGATGTGCAGGTGATCAGCAATCGTTTCGACGTCTGTGCAGAGGCCCAGCGCCAACACTGGCCCTGCACATTTTCCGATTTCGAGTTCAATGCACATGAGCGGGGTAACAGACGTGTGGCACTGTACCGGATCTCGAAAGAAAAGCGGGTGGTGGAACATGTGTTGCAGTCGCTATGGCACTTGCTGCCAGTAGGTGGCGAACTGTACTGCGCTGGTTATAAGAACGAGGGTATCAAGACCTTTGCCAAAAGGGCACAGGAAGCGTGGTCCTGTGAATCAATTCTGGAACGCGGTGAACGCCAGTTGCATCAATACCGCTTTCGCAAAACCGGCAGCGACGCTACAGCGCTTAATACCAGTGACTATCATGCGCTGCAAGCGATTGGCACCTGGCACGGGTTGGAAGTAAGCAGCAAGCCCGGCATTTTCGCGTGGGATCGCTTCGATGACGGCAGCAGTTTCCTGCTACAGCATTTGCCTGAATTTTTGCAGCAGACCGACCACACCCGCCAATGCGCAATCGATCTCGGCTGCGGTTATGGCCTCCTGGCACTGGCACTGGTGCAGGCTGGCTGCAAACGCGTAGTCGCGACTGACAACAACGCCGCCGCTGTGCGTGCCTGTGACTACAATTTGCAAAGACATGCAGGCGCCTGTGAAGTCAGTGTGGTGACAGCGGATTGTGCCGACAGCATCAAGGATCGCTTCGATCTGCTGTTGTGCAACCCGCCTTTTCATCAGGGCTTCGACGTGGAACAGGATTTGACCGACAGGTTTCTCCAGGCCACCCGGCGCCTCTTGTCACCACGCGGGCGCGCACTGTTCGTGGTCAACACCTTCATTCCGATTGAGCGCAAGGCGGCGCTGCTCTTCACCAAAGTGCAAACCGTGGCCAACAACGGGCGTTTCAAGTTACTGCAGTTGCAACAAGCATAATAAAGACTGAGTCGCATGTGTCCTGTCGTGCTCTCATCTGGGCAAATGAAAGTCATAGACAGATATTCACTTGTGGTACTACTGGCGCATTCATGCCATTCGAGTCTGGTGTCGGCTCAGGTTCCTCTCGGTTTCGCTTTATGTGTGGCAGGCGTGCTCCACGGATCATCCGGCCAGGGGTGGCGCGGATAACGACCTTTCATTTCTTTTCTCACTTCAGGATAAGTGCGTTGCCAGAAGCTGCTTAAGTCTTGCGTAATCTGCAAGGGTTTGCCGCCGGGCGAGAGCAGGTGCAGCGTCAGTGCGACCTTCTTATTGGCAATCTTCGGCGTATCGGCAAGGCCAAATAATTCCTGCAGCTTGACCGCCAGTATCGGCGGACCATCAATCGTGTAGTGAATCTGGCGCTCCATGCCGGAAGGAACTTTTATCCGTTGCGGGGCGTGAGTATCAAGTAGCTGGAGTTTGTTCCAGGCAAAATCGGTTTTAAGTGCTTCTGCGAGTTCTGCTTCACTGAGTGCATCGAGCCGCGTCTTGCCGTGAAAAGCTGGCTTGAGCCAATGCTCACGTGTTGCTAGTAGCTCTGTATCCGACAGATCAGGCAGCTCGAGTTCAGGCATAACCCTGCGCAACAAGTCGACACGCGCGCGCCACTGCATCAGGGCTTCAGTCCACGGCAGACATTGCAGACCGTAGTTGGCTACCGCATCGCTCAGCGCCTGCGCCGCTTGTTCTGCATCAGGGCGACCAGCGGGTTTTGATGCCAGCAGAATTTGCTCGAAACGACTTTCACGTCGCGCAATGAGGGCGCGCGTGGTCTCGTCCCAGCGGACGATATCCTGTTGGGTAAAGCGGTGCGCGAAATCGCGGCGCAGTCGTTCCTCATCAATGGGTGCGGCGCGCAAAATAAAACTGTCCTTGTTTTCATAACGCAATTCACTGATCACGAGCCACTCTGCGCCCAGCAGGCGGCTGTCGTCGCTGATACGCGCGCTGCGGCCATTGCTTAGCAGATAACGATAGCGGTCTGTCGGATGCTGGTGGGCAATACGATCGGGATAGGCGTGCAGCAGGACGTCGCCAAGTTCATAGGCATGTAATTCAGTGTGAGTCGGAGTACCAATACGTAAACGCTGGCGCCACTGGTTTGCGGTTTGCGCAATGGTGGACAGCGCGGCCTTAGAAACTTCTGGCGCCTGGCGCTCATTATGCCTGCGCGCAGCAGAGCGGAAATCAACGAGTGCTTGCCAGCGCGGTTGCCAGTCGTCGCCGCGATAACCCTGCAGCGGATCCCGTGCCTCGACGAGTGCAACAAGATCGCAGGCGAGTGAAGTTTCTCGTGCATCAACAGGAGCCAGCAGCATCGCCGCTAAGCGTGGATGTGTGCCAAGCCCGAGCATACGTTTGCCAATGGCAGTCATACGCTGCTGTGCATCCAGTGCACCGAGGCTGCAGAGTAAATCTTTGGCGGCGGCAAACGTGCCAGGCGGAGGTGCATCGACAAAACGCAGCGTATCGCTGCCCCATGCGGCGAGTTCAAGCGCAAGGCCGGCGAGATCGACATTCTGGATTTCGGGCGTACTTGCCGCATCAAGGCGTTGTGATTGTGGCCATAAGCGATAACTCCAGCCTTCTGCCACACGTCCGGCACGGCCGCTGCGCTGGTCGGCTGAAGCTTGCGAGATGTAGCCAGTTTCGAGCCGTGAGAAACCTGAGTTGGGATCGAAGCGTGGTTCGCGCGCAAGGCCTGAATCAAGCACCACGCGCACACCAGGCAGAGTGAGTGAAGACTCGGCAATATTGGTGGCAAGAATAATGCGACGTTTGCCGGCAGCATCGGGGAGTAGTGCTGCGCTTTGTCTTTCTATCGGCATTTCGCCGTACAGCGTGATGACATTTATGGCTGCAAATGCTTCACCTGCGAGCAACCGTTCCAGTTGCAGGATCTCGCGTTGCCCGGGCAAAAACACCAGTACGTCGCCTGCGTGTGATGTCAGGACATGTTCAAGGCAGCGCCTTGCGTGGAAACCCAATTCTTCTTCGCGTTTTGCTGGGAAGTATTGTGTAGTGACGGGATAACTGCGGCCAGCGCTAGTGATGCGTTCGGCCTGCAGAAAATTGGCAAGTTTGTCGCCATCGAGTGTTGCCGACATGAGCACAATACGCAGGTCGTCACGCAATTGGGTTTGTACATCGAGCGCAAGTGCGAGCCCGAGGTCGCCGCTCAAATGCCGCTCGTGGAATTCGTCGAACAGGATGGCGCCCACATTCTCGAGCAGCGGATCATCCTGGATCATGCGCGTGAGAATACCTTCAGTGACTACTTCGATACGCGTCTGGGCAGAAACCTTGTTATCGAAACGAATGCGGTAGCCAACCGTTGCGCTAACGTCTTCGCCGAGTTGTTTGGCCATAAACATTGCGGCAGCACGCGCGGCGACGCGGCGGGGTTCGAGCATGAGGATTTTTTTACCGGCGCACCACGGCGCCTTGAGCAGGGCAAGTGGCACCTGCGTGGTTTTGCCTGCGCCCGGCGGTGCTTCAAGCACGAGACGTGTATGCGCCAGCAGTTTCGCTTCAAGCTCGGGCAGCACTTCGTGAATGGGAAAATTTGTGGCGTTCACTGACGGGTACTCTTCATGTGCGTCGTCGCGACAAGATCATGCGCATGAAAAGGCAGTGAGATTCCTTGATCCCGGAAAATAATTCTAAACCCGAGCTACAGGCGGCCAAGGCTGGTAGCGGGGTCAATACCCAGCATGAGGTTGAGATTCTGGATCGCTGCGCCTGACGCACCCTTGCCAAGATTGTCGTAGATAGCAATCAGCAGCACCTGTGCCTTGTTGTCATCAGCAAACACGTGGAGACGTAGGTGATTGGTACCGTTCAGGCTTTCGGGATCTAGCGCCGGCGTGCGTTCAGGCGCAGCGAGTGGCGCTACAGAAACAAACCCGTCCTTGATTGCCGCATAGTGATCGGAGAGTGCAGCATGAAGTTCTTTTCCGGTGAGAATGTTTTGCTGTGTTGAGAGCTGCAATGGTACTGCCGTCAACATGCCCTTCAGAAAATTACCGACTGCCGGCATAAATAGCGGCGTGCTCGTTAACTGCGAATACAACTGCATTTCGGGCAGGTGCTTGTGCGCAAAGGTCAGGCCGTAGGGCATAAACTCCGTGGCAGACTCACCTTTGGTTTCGTAGTCGGCAATCATCGCCTTGCCACCGCCGGAATAGCCGGAAATCCCGTTCACAGTGACTGGATATGAAGCCGGTAGCAGTCCGGCAGAGATCAGCGGTCGCAGGCCGGCAATTACTCCCTGTGGCCAGCAGCCAGGATTGGAAACCCGTTTTGCTCCGGCAATTACGGCGGCCTGGCCTTTGTCGAGTTCGGCAAAACCATAGGTCCAGTCTTTCGCCACGCGATAGGCCGAGGAGGCATCGATGATGCGGGTCGTTGAATTGGTGACGAGCGCGACACTTTCTTTCGCGGCATCATCAGGCAGGCACAGGATTGCTATGTCGGCAGCATTGAGTAGTTCGGCACGCGCAGACGGATCCTTGCGGCGCGCTTCAGGCACTGACAGCAGTTGAATATCGGCGCGCGCAGCCAGGCGTTCGCGAATTTGCAAACCCGTGGTACCCGCTTCGCCGTCGATGAAAATTTTTGCGGTCATACCGCGTCTCCGTTGTCCTGTTGCATCAGAAAGCAGTGCACAATTCCTGAGGCAAGATATAGGTATTCAATGCGTTTGTGGGGGGAAGCGGCGCGCAGACTTGAATTGCAGACCGCTCCCGAAGTGCAGAGATCGCGCAGGGTAAACACCTGAGCGAGTTTCGTCCAGCCAAAGGCGCACGAGTGGCGACTATTAACCGGGGTGTTTCGCGTTATAAAACTGCCACAGTATGTAAGGCCGAAAGCCGCTTGCCCTCAGCTTCAAATCTATAAATACACTGCAAATAATGTGCGCATTTGTTGGTTTTGCCCATGATTGGTTAGCCAAGGTGCAAATATTGTGCAATAAGTGTGCATAAAATGCTGGCGCCGGACCAAAAGCTATGTTATTTCTCGGTGCCAGTGACAGTGAATGATGTGGTAGTCGTTGATAGCAGTCCGCGTACTGTATTCGATGACGAGGCGGTCAAAGCGGTGAGCCGCTGGCGCTGCTCTTCCAAGTAAACTCAGTGCATAAACTAAAGCGATATACACAAGACAGCACCGCGGTATTTTGCGTTGGTTGTAGAAGGTGAATTAAAAGGCTCGTTATGAAGTTATCCCCAAAGACGCTGTTTGGCTTTATTGCGGTACTTATCATTGCTGCGCCATTGGCGGTGCTGATTACCTTCCTGCTTTATCCTTTCTGGTCATGGCTTGATGTGATTGGCGGTATCGAGTCTATGGGCCAATCGGGCCCGGCAGAATGGTGTTATGAACTCGTCTACCTCGTGCTGGTAATAATTGGCGTCAGGTATGTACTGCGAAAAAACCTGGCTGCACCATAAGTTATTGCCCCGTTTCCGTTATTCAGAGATGCCCTGGTCGTTCTATCTCGCTTGTCCGAACAATAAGCTTGTGCCGGATGTTTTGATGGCGCTGCTACAGGTCGCCTTTTATACTGCGGCCACTTCAGTCACATCGATTACATACAGGATCCCTATTGAACAGGCGCTTAACCAATGTTATCCGGTTTCTGATGGATGAATGCCTGCCGCCGGTAATCAGGGATAACAAGTACTTCATGTATCCGTTTTATTGCTTTGCGTATGGCGGGCAAAATATTCGCGAGACCATGGCGTTCAAAACCCGGGTGTATGAATTCAGTGCGGACGAATACCAGCAGTTTTATGCTGGCCTGAACTCGATTTCCCGCAATCGTCTGACAGATTTGAATGCTGCCTGTATTGAACATATTCTGGGTTTGTTGACCAGCAGCACTCATACCCTTCTCGATGTTGGTTGTGGCTCGGGCTATCTGCTGCGCCAGATTCATGCACGTTTTCCCGCAATGACTCTGGCCGGGGCCGATATCATCCCTCAGCAAGTAAGTTTCCCTTTCACTTATCACCAAAGTGATATTCTTGCCTTGCAGCCGCAAGCTGCGCCCTTTGATGTGGTGACTTGCTGCCACACGCTTGAGCACATTCTTGCGCTGCCTGAAGCCATGGCCCACTTGCGTCAGTTATGTTCCCACTTTCTTGTCGTGGTGGTGCCATGCCAGCGTTATTTTTATTACACGCTGGATGAACATGTGCATTTTTTCACACATGAGCAGCAACTGGCTCCTATGCTGGGTTTGCAAAAAACCGATATCGCCGCGTGCCATAAATTGAACGGCGACTGGCTGCTGGTTATCAAGAGCAGCCGCGACCTTGCGAAGTCACGAGAATAACAGATGAAAAAAGTGGTTTTGCTGATTCCAGTTTATAACGAAGCCAGTGTTATCGTGGCGAACCTGCAGGCGATTATTGCCCACACCAATACACTCACTGATATTTGCTGCCAGATTCTGCTAGTGGATGATGGCTCCAGCGACTGTTTGAAGGATGTGCTGGAAAAACATTTCGCATTGGGGACAACAATTCACTATCTCAGTCTCAATCGCAATTTCGGCAAGGAAGCGGCGCTGAGTGCAGGCCTGGCTAAAACCGCAAATTTTGATGCTGTCATCGTCATGGACAGCGATTTGCAGCACCCCCCGCACTTGCTGCCGCGCATGCTGGAGTTATGGCTGCAGGGTAGCGAAGTGGTCGAAGCCTGCAAACAATCGCGCGGCCATGAACCATTGGTCAAAGGTGTCGGTGCTAAATTTTTCTACAAACTGTTCGGCTACTGCACCGGTATCAATATCAACCAGCAGTCAGATTTCAAATTGCTCGATAAAAAGGTTGTCGCGTTCTACAACAGCCTGCCCGAAAAAGACCGGTTTTTTCGCGGCCTTGTGCACTGGATGCATTTCTCCACGGCGCAGGTGTATTTCGATGTGCCGGAAAGTACGCGTGGCGATTCGGCCTGGAGCACATGGGGACTCGTGCGTTATGCGATTCGCTCGATTACGTCTTTTACGTCCTTCCCGTTGCAGATCGTGACGATTTGTGGCGGGTTAACTTTTTTGCTGAGTCTCGTGCTCGGCAGTATTGCCATCATGGATAAATTGTCGGGCAAGGCGGTTGATGGATTTTCGACAGTCATCCTGCTGATCCTGATGATAGGCAGTGTGCTGATGTTCAGTCTCGGCCTCATTGGCATCTACATCGCGCGTATCTACGACGAGGTCAAACGTCGGCCTTCGTACATTATTGATGACAGCACAAGTGTGATTAAAAACCTGGCTGATTGAAACCATGGATGTCACATGTCATTGCCATGGAAACTTTTCTGCATGCAAGGTAGCGTTTGTACCTCATGAATAAACTTCTGGATCAGCTACACAGACATCATAAATTGCTGGCAATGGCTTTGTTCAGCCTATTTGTCTATCTGTTGTTCCGCCATGATCTGGATTGGTTCTGGCATGGCGACGATCCGGTCCTGCTACTGCACGCGTTGAGCTATCCGCTTGCCGAAATATTTTTTGACCCTGTGTCGTGGCAGGCCTTGTCACAGGTGAACCTGACGCCCTGGATATCGCTGTCATTCCTTGTCGACTACACACTTGCAGGAATGAATCCACAATTTTTCTACTGGCACCAACTTGCAGCGCTGGTACTTGTGGCGTTTGCGAGTTACCTGTTGTTGGCCTTGTTTGTGAACAGGATATGGGCGCTGGCAGGTTCGGCGCTGTTTCTGCTGGGCGCACCGGTTGCGTCGGTCGCGGCCCAGCTTATGACACGCCATTATGTTGAAGGTTTGGGGCTGGTCCTGTTCTCGCTATATTTTTTTATCCGTTATCAACGCTGCCACGGCAGGCGTTTGCTCGTGGCGTCGGTAGTGTTCTTTGCACTCGCGGTTACCGCCAAGGAGATTTACGTTCCGCTGGGTTTGCTGTTTGTGCTGCTTTCCCGGGGCAGCTGGCACGAGCGCGCACGGCAGGGCCTGCCTTTTGTTGGTGTCCTGCTTTTTTATGTCGTGTGGCGCAAGTACATGTTGCCGGCGATGGTGGATGGTTATGTCGTCAACACTGAATACTTCACGTTTGCGTTCTGGTTAAAAGTCCTTGTGAGTTTCCTCGCTATCCCGCGCCTTATACTGGGTGTGTATGTGGTGCCGGTACTTGTATTGTTCGGTGTGTTGCTGATTACCACGGTCAGGAAGTTGCCTGGTTGCTGGTTGCTGGTTCTGGTGTGCGCAGGACTGGTGTGTGGGCCGCTTATTCCGCTGGTTTATTATCCCGGCATCCTCGTGCCTGACAGATACGTGTTGCTTCCGTGGTACCTGTTGTGTTTTGCCGCCGCATTTTTCACCAGCAAGCTGTTGGAAAGTTCCAGGAATCAGTCGCGCAATAAATTCGTCACTGCATTGGTTGTATGGGGACTCGTTTGCCTCGTGGTGCCGCGCACGCGTACTGACTATCTGGACAGTATTGCCAATCACTTTCGGGTGGTAGATACCCAGATGCGCTTCTTGTGGAATGAAGATGAGACGACTGCGTTCATTCCCACGCCAGAAGTGGCTGCTGCGTTGTACATGTTGCCTGCGATGAAGGCGCTGAAGCGGCTAGAAGATCCGCAGGCATTGGCGCCAATGCCCATAGTCGACGCTAAATTTCTGACTGACCGTCAGGTGCTTTTTGCCTACTCTGCAGAGTGTAAGTGCATGGTCGATATCTCTGCGGAAATTCCTGCAAGGCTGCAACAATATGCCACGACTAACCAGCCTGCTCGGCCCCTGACCCTGGAGATCAGCAACGACACTGGCTTAATGTCGTGGAATTTTGGCCCTTACGATGACGGCGCGTATACAGTAGTCATCGAGGCTATGGGCAGTATTGCCCTGCCCAAAACCCGGACGAAGTTAAGGACATTGATTCAGAGTGAAGTTGATTTCTATCTGCGTTACTCATCGCCAGAAGGCTGGATTACTTATTCGCCGTTGACGCATCTTGAAGCGGATGGAGTAGCAGTCACGTGGTCAAGAGAATAAAAGCAGTGAGGTAAGTGTCGGGAAATTCAAATTGCTGGTACAAGACGGCCAGCAATTTTGTCAGAGTGCTGCACGCGCTTCAGGAATCACGCACGCTCTTGTGCCAGCAAAAAATCCTATGAAAATCATGAGGATAATTCGCACGCAAAAGCGGGTTGTATAAAGCGTTAACACTGTGCGGGAGAGCCTGCGAATGGGCGCAAAAAATCCTGACACAATAATAATGCGGACAAACAGGAACACAATTCCTGCTTCTGAAATATCATGACGCCGGTTCATTCGAGTCGGGCAGGAAAAAGTGCGTTCAACCAACAAGGTATATATCCAGGGTATCGATCATCTGCGTGGCCTCGCTGCGCTTCTGGTAGTGTTGTTTCATTGCATCCACCGCAGTGGTGAAATCACCCAGGCTTATGTCCCCGCAAATCCCTTGCTGAGTTTTTTTGAAGAAGGTCATACCGGCGTTGCGCTGTTTATTACAATTACCGGCTTTATCTTTACCACGATTATTGGTGATAACCAGATTGTCTACAGCCGTTTTCTGCGTAATCGTTTTCTGCGTATTTTCCCGCTGCTGTTCATCATTTCTTTTTTTACCGATCTGGAGGCCAGTGGCGTAGCCGGCGGCGATCCGCTGGCCATGCTCAAGTTTTTCAATTTGTTCGGTGGCGGAATTTATCGCGGTACCTGGACGTTGGTCGTGGAGTTCCAGTTTTATCTGTTCTTCCCCATTTTCTACGTCTATTTCCGGGATAACTGCAAAGGCACTTTAAAAAAATATCTGCCGTTTGCAGGCATGATTCTGGTGGGTCTTATGTTCCGGCTGATGTTTTTTATGGAGAAGGGCAATGCGCAGGATGTGGGTTACTGGACCATCTTCGGCAGGATCGACCAGTTCATGCTCGGCGCCATGGCCAGCCTGTTTGTGCAGGATATAAAAGCAGCCAGAATATTCCAGAATAAATTCGCCGGGCTTGCCGCATTAATCCTTGGGCTCGTGCTGGCCACAGCGATGTTTCATTACTTCAATATCCGGCAGTTATATTTGCGTGATCCGTCCTCGCCTGACCCGCTGTGGTTGATAGAGTCCACCGCAGAAGGGGTGATGTACGCGTGGCTTCTGGTGGCGTGGATTTGGGTGCTTGGCAGTGCCGAGGGACGGCTCGTGAATATCGCGGCGTATATCGGCTCAATTTCCTATTCAACCTACCTGATCCATTTTTTCGTGTTGGATATGGTGGTAAAAATTATGAGCACTTATGGCATCACGTTCAGCAGTGATCTCTTCACCAACGCCTGCGCGATGGCCTTCTTGTTAGTCTATCCGCTTACACTGGTGTTCAGCACTGTAACATTCGAGTTGATCGAAAAGCCGTTCTTCAAATACAGGGTCAGTTATCTGAAGGCAAATCCAGCGCCAGTTGTGTGAGTTTGCATTCAGCCTTTGCAGTGATCAGCCTGCGTCGTCCAATGACTTGCCCAATAAAAAACCCCGCTGACTTGCGTTGGCGGGGTTTTTTTATTCTACCTTCTGTTAGTCAGATCAGGGAAAACTAGAAGCCCCAGTTCAGACCAATACGATAAATACGGCCACGTGACTCGTAGATGTTGCTGGTACTGGTGGTCTGAGCACCATGACGCAGCGGATCTTCTTCGTCCAGCGCGTTGACTATGGAGAAAGTTACATCGCCGTTCTCATTAGGCAGTGTATAACCATAGATCAGGTCAAGCGTGCTGAAGTCAGTTTCCTCAGTCAGAAGGTTGTTGGCTGTCGGAGCGTCATTGATCAGCTTGGATGTGTAACGCCAGGTGGCGCGCACGAGGTGGCTGTCACGTCGCCAGTCAAGTTGCGCGTTGCCGCGCCATTCAGGGTTTGGCGAGCCGAAAGTAGAGGAGTTGAAACTGCCGACGCCATCTACCAGACGACCTTGCATATCCATATCGTACTTGTGAGTCCAGGTGCCGAGGAGTTTTGCTGTCCATTGGCTGCCCAGGGCATCAAAGTCGTAGCTGAAGGTAAAGTCGACGCCTGAGGTATTCTGGAAGGCCTGGTTGATATAGGTCGTTTTGAACAGCTGTACGTCGAAGCCTGACATGCAATTGACCGGACGTGGATTGGTCGGGCTTGCGGGCAGTTTCCAGCGGCCAGTAACTTCGCACACTTCGTTCGGCGCGCCTTCGCGCAGGATGATGCGTGGATCGGTGATGAAGCCGTCGGCGCGGTCAAGCTGCAGGATCGCTTGTGCCTGCTCCTGGGTGATCAGATTTTTGAACTTGACGCTCCAGTAGCTCATGTCGATAGTAACCTGCTCATTCACGTCCCAGGTGAAACCAGTGGTCCAGTTGTCAGAAGTTTCCGGAGTGAGGCTCTGGTTGCCGACGAGCAGTCCACGTGCATTGATGGTATCGCCGCCGATAGGATCAGTGGTGGCGCCGCCAGGTCCGATACCGAACATCTGGATTTCACCAGGCTGCCGGAACGAGGTACCAGCTGAGGCACGCAGGTAGAGGCCATCAACCGGTGTGTACAACACACCTAATTTCGGATCGAAGGAGTCCATTGAGCCGGTGTCTTCGTAACGTGCGGCCAACTGCACTTCCACGGTGTTAGTCGGGTACATGACCAATTCGCCGAATACTGCGTCGGTGGCGCGTTCGCCATCAAAATCCAGATAGGCAGTTGCGCCGTTGAAGGCCCAGTTGCCGGGCGCTTCACTCATCACATCCCAATCCTGGCTGAACATTTGCTCACGGCGATGCAGACCAACGGCTACGCCGGTGGTACCGCCCGCCATGTCCCAGAGATCGCCGGTGACGACGAAGTCATAGGTTTTCAGTTCGCCAGCGTCCTTTGTGGTGCGTGAGCCCACCAACCAGTTGGTGAGTTCAGGATCGTTGTAAGTACGCGAGCCCGGCGCAGCAATCAGGCTATTGGCGAAGGGGTTCCAGAAGCGGCAGTTACCTGTGCCGCGCGCAGCTCCGGTTGGATCGGTGGTAGGGCTGGCGCTGCAGGCTGGTCCGCCATAACCATTGAGAGCAGAGTTGATACGGGCAACGATTGTGTCGGTGCTGTTGAACTCGGTATCGTTCCAGGAATCAGAAAACGAAGCCTGCCATCCCCAGTCCGAGTCACCGAAAGTGCCCTTGAGACGTGCGGCGACGCGGAAGGTGTCCTGCAGTGAGCTGTGGTCGTTGGCTGGGCCGCCCGCTGGGGTCATGACGCGGCCCCTGAAACGGTATCCGCCAATCGTTGGATCACTGGCAATATTCGGGAAGGAAGGAAGGGATGCGACTGCAGCCAGCACACCTGGATTGTCATTCGGTACAAACGGGAATGCGGTAACCCCTGCTGGTGTCACGTAGCCAAACGGAATCGTATAACGGGTGCGTGCAAAACCGAATTCGACTTCGCCAGTCATGGTGTCGGTAAAGTCGTGAGTAACCACTGACATGCCGAGCATACGCTTGGAATCAGGTTGCATGGTTCTGTTCAGCGAATTGAACAGAAGACACTGGGTGCCTGCAGGATTGACTTCGCCAGCAGCGAGGCCGCCGCCGATAAGCGGACTGCCGCAAAGTGGGTCGGGTCGCGTGGTGGTCAAAGGCCGCAGCGTGCCGTTCGCGTTCTGTATCTGGAAGGTACCGGGATTGCCGAAACCCGAGGTCAGGCCCAGGCGCAGGCGGCTATCTTCATAGCGGTCTTGAACACGCAGAATTTCAGTGGTCGCGTAGTCCATGCCTGCAACTACGTGCGTGGTCCCGTTGCCGCCACCAACAATGAAGCCCAGATTAACATCGGGCTTGTTGCCCTCTATATCCTGGATTTTCTGTGCTTCAGCGCGGAATTCTGCGCCTTCGAAATTATTGCGGGTGATGAAGTTGGCAACACCTGCCACGGCATCGCTACCATACAGAGCGGAGGAGCCATCCATTACCAGCTCGACGCGCTCAACCATAATTGATGGCGCGAGGTTGTTGATGTCCACGAAACCAAAGCCACCATCGCTGGTTTGGCGTCCACCGTTGAGCAGTACCAGTGTGGCGCGTGGGCCAAGCCCGCGCAGGTTGATCGTTGCAGTTGGCGTGTTGCCGCCGTTGACGCCACCCTGCTGGGAATTAATCGTTGAAGTGGAGCCTATGCTTTGCGGCAGGTTTTTAAATATCTCGGCGAGTGAGCCGCGCTGCTCGAGACGCAGATCTTCGTTGGTCAGAACCGTTACAGGTTGCGGACGATCTACAGGTCTCTGGATAAATGAGCCTGTTACTGTGACTTCCTCGATTTGTTCATCTGCAGCGAATACCGGCGCTGCAACCGAGCCCGCGTAGCATAGCGCAATTGCTATCGCCAGCTTCTTGCCATGAAAATAACGTGAACCTTGCATTAATTGTTTCCCCTTTTGATGTTGAATTGGTAAGTCGGTGACTGCTAATACTTTTGCTTTTTTTGCTATATCAAGTTGTACAGGAGATATGAATTTCCTGCGGCGCCGACTATGAATTATTGATGTTGGTGGCGCAACTTTTATTGCGCTGCGCTGGCAATAAATCAAAATATATTGTGTAAAAAAAAAGACTGCAAAATGCCTGTCGATCTGGCACCTTGCACGTGCCGAGCCACGCAACATTAACAACAATATCCGGCGTCAGGAGCAAGAATGAAATTATATGGTTTTGCGATGAGCAACTACTACAACATGGTAAAACATGCGGTGCTTGAAAAAGGCATCGCGTGTGAGTTTATCAATACAAGGTCGAGCCAGGATCCCGAGTTCCTCGCAAAGAGCCCTATGGGAAAAGTGCCGCTTCTCGAAACCGAGCATGGGTTTTTGACCGAAACAAATGTAATTTTGGATTACCTGGAAGAATGTTATCCCGCAGTAAAGCTGTTGCCAGAAAGCTGTTTTGCACGTGCCAAGGTCAGGCAGTTGATGAAGACTCAGGAGCTTTATGTGGAGGCGCCGTCACACGAACTGGTTGGCGTGCTCTTCAAGCGCGAAATTCCCGCGCATGTTGAAGTTGCTAGCCAGCTGAATGCGCGTAAAGGTCTTGCTGCCCTTGGCAGGCTTGTTAATTTCAAGCCATGGATCTGTGGTGAGCAACTTACCACTGCCGACATTTTTGTGTTTTATTCATTCACCTTGAGCAATCGCCTGACCCAACAGGTATACAACTGGGATATGCTGAAAGAGATACCGGGGTTGAATAACTGGTACCAGCGATTTGCAGAACTTGAAATTACGCAAGGAATTCTTGCCGAAAACACAGCAGCTGCAGCTGAGCTTGCCGCTCGCGTGGGCTGATGATGCAACTGTGGTTCCGCAGTCATAACCGCGCTCCGGTAGTGAAGCCGCTGTTTTTGCGCAGTACAATTGCTGCTGGCCATAGTGCAGTGTTTTTTCAGGCAAGTCTCAGGCCCCTATGACGGCAACAAGTGATGTTCCACACAAAGCGTATGAACCGGTATCAGTGCCTTCCGATACCGTTTCGTTGCGACATTATCAGCCCAATGACGAACACGCGATTCTCGCTGCGTTTAATGCGACTTTTAATGTGCAGCGTTCAATTGAGCACTGGCAGTGGAAATATTTGCGTAATCCTTACGGCCAGGCCTGGCTTTCAGCAGCGTGGGACCAGGACAAGGTTGTAGCGCAATATGCGGGTTATCCGGTGCAGCTTTACATGGAAAATAAAGTGCAGCTCGTGTGTCAGGCTGCTGATGCTTTTACTGCGCGCTCACACCGCAGGGTGGGCCACGGCATCACAGGTTTGATGAGCAGAGCTTTTTATCATTTTGAGCAGCAATATTGTGAACATCGCCTGCTTCTGGGTTATGGTTTTAACACGCAGAAAATCCAGAAGCTGGGAAAATTATTCTGGCAACATAAGGTTATCGGGCCGGTTACGCAGCATAAATTGCTGCGCGCTGATCTGCCGCGCCGAAGCCCATTATCATGGCTGCAGCAATTACAGGGATACAAGGTGGTTCGTACTGCAGCCGCAGGGAAGTGGGCCGATCAATTGTTCGAGCGTGTTAAAGATCAGTATGGCTGGTTAGTTGTACGTGACCAGACTTATCTAAACTGGCGTTATGCGCAGCACCCGGATTTCTCGCATGATTTCTTCGTCGTATACCGTGGGAAGCAAGTGCTTGGCTGGATTGTAGGCAGGCAAAACGCCGCGCAATGGCTGTGGGGTGATGCGCTGTTTGATTCGGCTGAGGTTAAAACAGCCTTGCCGCTCGTGCTAAATGCATTGATGGTCGCGTATCCGCAGGTGACAGAAGTTGACAGCTGGTTTGCCGCAGTTCCATCGTGGTGGCACGCAGCGCTCGCGTCGTTGGGTTTTACCAGTCAGCAACAGGCGCAGCAACTGGATCTGGTGGTCAGGTTTTATCTGGCGCAGGTTGATGCGGAAACGTTCGGCAATAACTTTTATTTCACCTGGGGAGACAGCGATCTTTTCTAGGCTATACGCAATTCTCCTGTTTCATGGCAGCAGGTCTGAAGCGATGTGCTAAAAAATTGCGCAAGCCTGTAACAGAGCCAGGTTTATTTGCCCGCGATCCCCAGGATCTTGCGCTGCTGGCAGTGCCGAAGGCGAAGCCCGGACATGGAGGTTTTGATCTGCGGCAAACACTGCAGCCTTGGGCAAGGAACACCGACACACGCTTCTTCATCTTCAGGATCACAGTCGGCATGCCCTGATTACCTTGGGGTTGCTGCGCTGTGCTAAGCTGCGCTGGTTGATACTGACAGGTCGCGACGTCAAACCTGAAGAAGACTTCGCAAAAAAGCCAAAGCTTTAACTCTTTCCAACACTGATTGGTGTGGTGAAATTGTGGCGGGAATAAAGCCATGTCTGGATTGCAGCAAGATAAGCCCGTACAGGTCTGTCACGGGAAACGTTCAAGTAGAAACTTCCAATGAATACAGCAGATAACACCGAAGCAAATGTTTCCGGCAAACCTTGCCCCGCTGTGGACTTCGATCCTTTCTCCGATGCCAGCCTTGATGAACCTTTTGGGGCTTACGAAGAGTTGCGGCAAATTGCTCCTGTAGTCCGGCTATCACAATACGGTTGTTATGCCGTTGTCGATTATGACGTCATCAATACAGTCTTGACTGACTGGGAAACATTTTCCTCCGCAGCAGGTGTTGGTCTCACCAACTTCAATCACGACAAACCATGGCGGCCCAAAAGCATAATCCTCGAAGTAGATCCACCTGACCATAACGTGACGCGGCGTGTACTCAATCGGGTGTTGTCGCGCCCTGCGATGGAAAAAATGCGCCAGACCTTTGCAGTAGAAGCGGCAACCTTGATTGCTGATCTCGTTACGCGTAAGGAATTCGATGGCATAAAAGATCTGGCAGAAGTGTATCCACTGAAGGTGTTTCCTGATGCGGTAGGTCTCAACAAAGCCGGGCGTGAGAATCTGCTGGCATATGGCACGCTCGCTTTTAATGCCACATGTCCGCGTAATCATCTGTTCGAGGAGTCTCTGCAGGGT
>CAIYIP010000110.1 GCA_903926285.1 uncultured Gammaproteobacteria bacterium | reverse complement strand
CTTGACGATATTCTCCGTAAGCGCGGTACCAATCTTGTTTGCTCCGAGAATTAGCATTTTCATTGGCTGCCGCTAGCCCTAGGCTAAAACAAGTATGACAATTCTTATCTTTTACGTAACAAGGCATAGAAAAAGCCATCATGGCTATTAATTTTTGGAAACAGTTGAGTTCCGAATTCACAAGAAGTTGAATCTGCGATATCTAGACGTACATGCTCTGCGGTTGACATCGCCATAACAAACAGCGCTATTTGATCAGTGTTTTCGGCCTTCAATGTTGAGCAGGTAGAGTAAAGCAAAAAACCACCCGGCTTCAGCAAGGGCCAGGCGGCGTGCAAAAGGTCAGCTTGAGTTTGCACCAGCCTGCTAACTTCATCAGGAGTTCGGAGTAGTTTAATATCCGGGTGACGACGGATAACACCAGTCGCAGAACATGGGACATCAAGCAGGATGCGATCAAAAGTCTCAGCGCCAGGATTGCTGTCGGTACAAATATCGCCACAGATAACAGTGGCAACCAGATCGAGACGCCCCAGATTTTCCTGGATACGCATGATTCTTCTCGGCTCGTTATCCATGGCTGTCAGATCAAGTCCAGCCTGAGCCTCAAGAAGCGCGCAGGTTTTTCCGCCGGGCGCGGCGCAGGCATCAAGTACCTTCAACCCGGGAGCCAGCGGTAAAAGTGCTGCAACGAGCTGGGAAGCCTCGTCCTGAATGCTCACCATTCCATCAGAGAAACCCGGTAATAAAGCAACATCGCATGGACTATTCAAAATTATAGCAGTTGATGTCAGTACACCTTGGTGCGCGGAAAGACCAGCAATTGCAAGCTTAGCCAAGTACTCGCTCCGCGAAATCTTTGCAATGTTCACTCGTAAAGTCATGGGCGCCCTGACATTGTCAGCGTCGAGAACTGTACGATAAGTGGTAGGCCAGTCCTGTTTGAGTTGGGATATTAACCAATCAGGATGGGAGTACTTGCAGACATAGTTTTTTTCAGTCTGTTCCAGAAGTTCTGCTTGTCTGCGTTGTGCTCCACGCAAAATCGCATTGACCAGATTTTTTGCCCACGATTTGCCAAGCTTTTCCGCTTCAGCAACTGTTTCGTTAATTGCGGCATGAGCAGGCGTGCGCATATAAAACAATTGGTAGAGTCCCATCAGGATCAGGCAATAAACATCGCTATCTTTCTTTCGTAAGGGCTTATCAAGCAGGAGTTGCGCGATACCATCCAGCTGATGAAACCAGCGGCATACACCGTAACAATACTCCTGAACAAGGGCGGTATTGAGGTTGGGATAAGACTTCAGGTTAGCGCCAAAAGCGCTCGCCAATGAACCCCTGTGATCGAGAATGTCACCCAGAATTTTTATGCATAACTGGCGTTCACTTAAAGGTTTGGGCATGCGCTACTGCTGATAAAAGTTGTGAACCGCGCTGGAAAAAATCAGGGCGACCGTTTAGCAGTACAGGTAAGGGCATGGGTGTTTTTCCTTCCAGCTGTACTTCAGAAACTTCGAGTGAGCCAGTGCCACAGGCAATCAACATTCGAGCGTGTGTGATCTCCATAATCGTGCCGGGGATCTGGCCTGCATAAGAGTGGCTCTGTGCCATCCCAGTGATAATGCGTAAGCGTTGACCCTGATACAGACAATAGGCCGGTGAACGCGGGAAAAACGCCCGTATTTGCTGCTGAATGACTGCCGCTGATCCAGCCCAGTTGATGCCAGCTTCGTCCTTCCCAAGTTTGTGTGCGTAAGTCGCTATTTGATTATCCTGAGGTGCCGGATGGGCCGCGCCTTTGGCTAACTCATCAAGAAAGTTCAGCAGCGTTCTGCAACCCAGTTCCTGAAGCTTCAGGGTGAGAGTCCCACTATTATCCGCATTCGCGATGGGAATTTTCGCCGTCGCGAGAATCGGGCCAGTATCCAGGCCACTATCCATCTGCATGATATTGACGCCGGTCTCCGTATCCCCGGCCAAAATGGCGCGTTCGATCGGCGCAGCTCCGCGCCAACGCGGGAGCAGGGACGCATGAACATTAATACACCCCAGGCGTGGCGTAGCCAATACTGCCGGCGGCAGCATAAGACCGTAAGCCACAACAATCATGAGATCAGGAGCCAGTTCTGCAAGCTCCGCCTGGACTTCCTGGGCACGGAGAGTCAGTGGCTGCCGGACATTAATTCCATGTTCCAGAGCGACGGCCTTCACGGGTGTAGACAGGATTTTTTTACCTCGGCCGCTAGGCCTGTCCGGTTGTGAGTAAGCACTAACAACCTTGCAGTCTGAGGCAATTAAAGCCGTTAGATGGGCAGCAGCAAATTCGGGAGTGCCAGCAAAGACAATGCGAAGATCGCGGAATGACATAGTTTGGCTACTGTCTGGAACGTGGAAAGGGTCAGACGTTGACGCGCTGCTTCTGGTCTTTTAGCAACTTGTTCTTGATTCGCTGGCGTTTGAGAATTGAGAGGTAATCCACGAAAAGTTTACCGTCGAGGTGATCTACTTCGTGCTGGATACATACAGCTAGCAGTCCTTCGGCTTCGAGTTCGAACTCAGTCCCGTTTTTATCCAGAGCTTGAACCAGGATTTTTCGGGGCCGGTTTACCATATCGAAATAACCCGGCACCGAGAGGCAACCTTCTTCATAACCCATGGGCTCACTGTCGAGGACCTCAATTTCCGGGTTGATAAACACCATGGGAGCATCCTTGTTTTCCGAAACATCCAGAACCAGCAGGCGTTTATGGATATCAACCTGGGTTGCGGCCAAGCCTATCCCAGGGGCGTTGTACATGGTTTCAAACATGTCGTTGATAGTGTTACGCAAGGTATCGTCCACAACGGACACAGGACTAGCCCGTTTGCGCAAGCGCGGATCTGGAAATTCCAGTATGGTAAGCAGACTCATAAAGTCAGGGTCATTAGAAAAATAGTTGGTTAATTTTAAAACCATTCAGGGTATATGACCTAGTTCTTTGTGGAACTAGACGTAGATAACAGTTTACCTAAATGGACGATGCTAAGCCTATATAATCTCAAATCTTATTGTTACTATTAAATGCTTGTAAGGATGCTGGTCAGTTACGGCACTACATCCGAATGGAGGAGTCCATGTCAGTCTCAAGAACACGCTTGCTGCTCAAACAAGGCAGTTTTGTAATTTTTGGCCTCGGGATCACTTTAGGGGCGAGCCTTGCCGCAGCGGCAGATGCAGTCGCAATCCGGGCTGATAGCCCTTCAACGTATACGGTTGTAAAAGGCGATACCCTTTGGGACATCGCAGGAACATTCCTCGAAGAGCCCTGGCTCTGGCCACGCATCTGGCAGAGCAATCCGCAAATTGCAAATCCCGACCTGATTTACCCTGGTGATGTGATAGTGCTTGAGTATGTAGATGGCCAGCCTGTATTAAGGTTGAGTCGTGCTGAAACTGACGGCTTGCGTACTGTCAGACTGTCCCCGGAAATCCGTCGCGAAGCCGTTGGAGGCCCGATCCCCGCCATTCCTCTGGAAAAAATCAGCTCGTACATGAGTCGGGATTATGTTGTGGGCACGGAGGATTTCGAGAATGCTCCCCATGTGATGGGTGAGCGTTTTGGCAACACCGTCATGAGTCCAGGCGACAGCGTATTTGCCAGGGGTGAATGGGTACCCGGCGTATACACGTACGACATTATCCACAATGGCCGCAATCTCATCGATCCAGATACAGGCGAAGAGTTGGGAATTGAGGGCATCTGGATTGGTAGTGCAACAATCAACAAAACGAACGGCCAGGAAGCCGTGCTTGAAATTGAAGATGTAACACAAGAAGTGCGTGTGGGTGATCGCTTCATTGCTAGCCAGCCGTCCACGCTTGATCCCAACTATTTGCCCCTGCCTCCCGATTTTGCCGTTGACGCTGCAATTATCGCGCTGGATTCAGGGAGAGATATAGGCGGTCTCTACGATACTTTGATTCTGAATATGGGCCGTAATGATGGTATAGAAGACGGTCAGCTTTTGACGGTACAGGAGCCTGAAGTCGAAATTACCGATCCTATGGTGCGACCTAAAATGTTTGATGCTGTAAAAAAATCGGCCGGCATGGAAGTAGGAAATGTAGTTACTTTTCCAGGCGAAAATATCGCATCAGTACTAATCTACAGAGTGTTTGATGATACGAGTTTCGGTTTGGTACTTAAGGCCAACAAGGAAATACGCATGGGCGACAGGGCTGTAACTCCCTGATGACTTAATTAAACCAGACCGTCCGAGAACGCCAAAAACAGCTTTAGTCCAGCACATAGGATTGAGCGCCGCATAAGCTCCATAAACACGATCAAGGATGATCATTATGGTAACCCGGGATCTTCCTGATTGGCTTTCTTTGGCATTGCTGCCGCAATGCGGTCCAGTCAGACTAAAAACCCTGTATCAACTCCTAGGTTTGCCTACAGAAATTTTTAGCCAAGGCGAAGCATGTTTAGTACAAGCAGGGTTCTCGCAAAATTTCATTGACGATTTACAGCCCTTCCTGACGGACAAACTCCCTGACAATATCAAAAGTCTGCAGGAAGAGTGTCTAGCGTGGGCAGATCAGCCGGATCACTGCATACTTACTTTTGACAATGACGAATATCCTTCCTTGCTGTATCAAATAGCAGATCCGCCGCCCCTGTTGTTTGTATGGGGTGATCCGAGTGTTCTGGGGCTGCCACAAATAGCTATTGTTGGCAGCCGCAATCCCACGGCTGATGGCCGTAAAAATGCCCGCCGTTTTGCGGGCGAGCTCTCCGCAATGGGTTATCGGATTACCAGCGGTCTCGCTCTGGGGATTGATACTGAAAGTCACCAGGGTGCTCTTGATAAAAGAGGGACCACTATTGCAGTTTTGGGTACTGGTCTTGATCGAATCTATCCTCGCCAGAATAACAAGCTCGCAGCAGACATAACTACAGCAGGTGCGCTTGTGTCCGAGTTTATTCCACGAACCGGACCTGATGCGTGGAACTTTCCGCGTCGCAACAGAATTATCAGCGGACTGGCACATGGCGTTCTGGTCATAGAAGCGGCGAAACAAAGTGGTTCATTAATCACCGCCAGGACTGCGGCCGAGCAGGGTCGTGAAGTATTTGTGCTGCCAGGTTCAATCCATAATCCGATGGTCAAAGGCTGTCATCAGCTTATCCGTCAGGGTGCCAAACTTGTGGATTGTGTTGATGACATCATGGAAGAATTTCCAGCATTGGTGGCATGGGAAAAAACCCGTATTGCTACAACGCCTGAATGTAATAGTGGCACCGGCAAGCTAGCTCTATCGTTAGATTTATCAGCGACAGCAAAAAGATTGCTGCCTTTTATAGCCTACGATCCCGTAAATGCCGATGTGCTGATGCTGCGCTCCGGTCAGGATATGGCCGAGATTCATGCAGCTCTCGTAGAACTGGAGCTACATAAAGAAATAACACTGAACCACGAAGGTTATGTTTTGTCTGGATACTGACTTGGTGCGAGAATGCCAGGCTTTTCAGGAAGAGAGAGATGTATCCACTGCGCATTCAACGTGCTGCAAGCTGTTTGCAAAGCGGCGGCATAATTGCCTATCCGACAGAAGGCGTCTGGGGTTTGGGTTGTGATCCTTTTAATGAGGATGCGGTGCGCAAACTTCTGCGGATAAAACAACGGCCGATGGAGAAAGGACTGATATTGGTTGCAGGCAGTATTAAGCAGATCGAGCCATTATTGAAAAATCTTGATGCGCCGCAAACTAACTTGTTAGCCAAGTCCTGGCCGGGACCTGTTACGTGGCTGCTGCCTGATCCCGATCAACTCATCCCGCCATGGATCAAGGGAAAATTCACCTCAGTTGCGATCAGGGTAAGTGCTCATCCATCAGTTGTGCAATTGTGCTCCGCTTTCGGTGGCGTGATTGTGTCCACGTCAGCCAATCCTGCAGAACTCGCCCCTGCGCGAACAAGGCTGCGCGTGATGACCTGGTTTGATGACAGCCTTGATTATATTTTGCCAGGCAAATTGGGTGGCCAGCGCGGTCCAAGTAAAATTCATGACCTGGTAACGGCCAGCGTGATTCGATCCTGAGCAAGGAGTTGTAAATATGTCAGACACATTGGCCAACATAGATGTCGGTGCCATAAAAAATTATTTATTGAAGATACAGGCGCAAATTTGTGCAGGCCTGGAAGCAGTAGATGGCACGGGTAAATTTATCACTGATAGCTGGGATCGCGCTGGAGGTGGCAGCGGCATTACACGTGTTCTGGCTGAGGGCGCCGTTATTGAAAAAGGTGGAGTGAACTTTTCCCATGTGTTTGGTAAAGCATTACCGCCCGCTGCAACCGTCAAGCGGCCCGAGCTGGCCGGTGGTTCTTTTCAGGCGCTGGGCGTTTCGCTGGTGATTCATCCTCGTAATCCCTATGCCCCGACTTCGCATGCCAACATCCGGTTTTTTATCGCGGAAAAACCCGGCATTGAACCCGTGTGGTGGTTTGGTGGCGGCTACGACCTCACGCCTTATTATGGTTTTGACGAAGACTGCAGGCATTGGCATAACACCGCAAAAAAAGCCTGCGCTCCTTTTGGTGCTGACGTCTATGCCGATTACAAAAAGTGGTGTGATGAATATTTCTATTTAAAGCACCGCGACGAGCCGCGCGGAATCGGCGGCTTGTTTTTTGATGATCTCAATGAATGGGAGTTCCCCAAGTGTTTTGCGTTTATGCAGGCTGTGGGCAACAGCTATCTTGAAGCTTATGTGCCGATTTTGCAGAAGCGCAAGGACATCGCCTTCAGCGAGAGCGAAAAACATTTTCAGAAATATCGTCGGGGCCGCTATGTCGAATTCAATCTGGTTTTCGACCGAGGCACCATTTTTGGTTTGCAATCGGGTGTTGGCAGAATTGAATCGATACTGATGTCACTGCCGCCTGAAGTGCGCTGGGAATATTCTTACAGCCCCGCTCCCGGAACCGAGGAAGCTCGCCTGTATAGCGACTATCTAAGACCTCGTCCCTGGGCGGACTAAGCATTAAATAGCGAACAATCTGAATATGAACACTTCGCGTGACAGTGTTGTTTCGTGTTCGTGTAAACTCAATTAACTCAGCAAGCAGAACAGGTTTTGTGACCGTGACAGATCAATACGCCGTAATGGGAAACCCCGTTGCGCACAGCAAGTCGCCACTCATTCATGCCGCCTTTGCACAACAGACAGGTCAAGAGCTCGAATACAAGGCGTTGCTGGTAGAACCCGGAAGCTTTGCATCAAGAGTCGATGCATTTTTTGCTCAGGGTGGCAAAGGGCTGAACATCACGGTGCCGTTCAAGCAGGAGGCCTGGGAGCTGGTGAGCGTCAACTCGCCGGGTGCCACTCTGGCAGGCGCAGTAAATACATTGCTGCAGGATCAGAATGGACTTCTGCATGGGCACAATACGGATGGTATTGGCCTGGTGCGAGATATCCTGCAAAACCACGGCGGTACGCTCGCTAATAAATCAATCCTGATTCTTGGCGCTGGCGGAGCCACGCGCGGGATCCTGATGCCACTATTACAGCAACAACCGAAGCGAATCTGCATAGCGAATCGTACTGTGAACAAGGCAGTTCAACTGGCAGATATTTTTGCCAGCCACGGCCACTTGGATGCGTGCAGCTATCAGGACCTGGATGGTCAGTCCTTCGACTGGGTGATAAATGCCACTTCGGCAAGCCTGCAGGGTGAGCTGCCGCCGTTGCCATCACGACTACTAACAGATGGAGCCTGGTGTTATGACCTTATGTACGGCGCAGAACCCACCATATTCTGCCGCTGGGCTCAGCAAATTGGTGCAGTTACCCTGGATGGATTGGGTATGCTGGTTGAGCAGGCAGCGGAATCTTTCTGGATATGGCGAGGAATACGGCCCGGGACTGAGCGCGTATTAAATGAACTGCGGGCGCAAATCCAGCTGCAGAAATAATCATGTCGAGCTTTTGCTCGTCGCCTTAGCTCAAGGCTTGTGGCGTGCTCTGGTGCAGATTTTTGAGTTTTACGTAGTGGTTTGCACTGTAGCGTAAAAACTCCAGTTCTTCAGGGCGCAGATCCCGCACGCGCTTGGCTGGCGATCCCACATAAAGTCCTCCTGATGCCAGCACCTTGCCAGGACTTACCACGCTCCCGCCTCCTACTATTACATCGGCTTCAACCACGGCGCCATCCATCACAATCGAGCCCATGCCAATGAGCGTCCTGTCACCGATACTGCAGCCATGCAAAACAACTCGATGCCCGATGGTTACGTCTTCACCAACGATTAAAGGAAATCCGTTGGGCGGGAAAGAGTCCGGAGAAGTTACATGCAGAACAGAGCCGTCCTGAATGTTGGTTCGTGCACCTATGCTTATATCGTGCACGTCACCGCGTATCGCCGTTAGTGGCCATATGGAAACATCCTTGCCCAATGTCACGCGACCGATAACGACCGCGCTGTCATCGACGAAAACCCCGTCCGCTATCACAGGAACATAATGTAAATAAGTCCGGATCGTCATTAGTTTTCCCTGAAGGTTCTTAAGATTGCCAAAGCCTTGAATTCTAGCCAAGCGCGTGGATTAAAAACAGAATAATTACCCGAAAACAAAGGCCAACTAAAAGGGACAAGTGATTTGATGTAAATCATGGCGAAAGGCTGCTTTTGGGATGACAAGAACGGTGTTCCTGCTGGTATAATGCCAGTTGCTCGTGCGTGCGCATTTAAAGAATTGAGTTTTGCAAAACTCCCCCAGGGTTTGCTTTGCTTTAGCTGGATCTCTCATCCGAGAATCCAATCCTTGCTCAATCTTGTTAGTGCCAGTGCGTGAAAAAAACCCATGTCCATCCATGCTGGTAATCATAACCAACTAACAGACCAAGCTGGTCCGGACAACTCTTTGGCTCGTATAAAGTCGGCCAGATAGATAATGCAGAATGACAACTGTGTTGAATGACAATCGATAGTGGAGATCCGGTGAATGTTGCCTATGAATAAGTTGTGGCTTGGATTGGGCGGTTTAGTAGTTGCGGCAGTGAGTCCTGCAGCAATGGCGGCATGGGGCTTGAACATGCCGAAGGGTATCACCGGCATCAGCCGTGAAACCTACGACTTGCATATGTTGATCTTCTGGATCTGTGTTGCAATTGGCGTGGTGGTTTACGGCGTACTGATCTACTCATTGTTTGCCTATCGCAAATCAAAAGGGGCTATTCCTGCTTCTTTCCATCACAGCACCAAGGTGGAAATTGTGTGGACGGTCATTCCCTTCGTCATCCTCATCGCGATGGCCATTCCTTCTACAAGAGTCCTGACCCAGATCTATGACTCCAGTGAATCCGACCTCGACATCATGGTTACCGGTTATCAATGGCGCTGGCAGTATCGTTACCTGACAGAAGAAGGCGAGGAAGTGACCTTTTTCAGTAACCTTGCCACTCCCGAAGAGCAAATCTACAACCGGGCAGAAAAAGGCGAAAATTATTTGCTGGAAGTCGATGAGCCACTAGTGGTTCCTGCCAACAAAAAGGTGCGCTTGCTACTGACCTCAGCTGACGTAATCCACTCCTGGTGGGTGCCGGCGTTGTCAGTGAAGAAAGACGCGGTCCCGGGTTTCGTGAATGAATCCTGGTTTAATGCAGAAGTGACAGGGACCTATCGTGGTCAATGCACCGAACTTTGTGGACAGGATCATGGCTTTATGCCGGTTGTTGTCAACGTTGTGGAGCAGGCTGAATTTGATGCCTGGCTTGCTGAAAAACAGGCCGCAGCAGCAGCTGTTGCCGAGCTCGCTAACCAAGAGTGGACCCTGGACCAACTGGTTGCCCAAGGCCAGACTGTTTACACCACATTCTGTATGGCATGTCATCAGCAGAACGGCCAAGGCCTGCCCCCGGCATTTCCGGCACTTACGGGCAGCGCTATTGCTACGGGGCCTATAGCTGACCATGTAACTACTGTACTCAATGGCCGCCCCGGCACAGCCATGGCGGCTTATGGAGCGTTGCTAAGCCCGGTCGATATGGCGGCAGTAATTACTTACGAACGTAATGCCATTGGCAACAATGTGGGCGACATGATTACTCCTGTTGAAATCCTGCAAATCCAGGCAGCTGCACAATAAGCAGCTTTACCGACAAACCAGACAAAACAGTTAACACCAAAGCTTAAGGAGTCACTTTAATGGCGACTGGACACGACGATCATCACCATGGCCCGGCCAAAGGTTTTACCCGCTGGCTTTATACCACCAACCACAAAGATATCGGCTCCATGTATCTGTGGTTCAGCTTTGCGATGTTTTTGCTTGGCGGCACTTTTGCTCTGGTAATTCGCGCAGAGCTATTCCAGCCGGGATTGCAGTTTGTCGAGCCCGAATTTTTTAACCAAATGACCACCATGCACGGTCTGGTAATGGTGTTCGGTGCTGTGATGCCGGCGTTTGTTGGCCTTGCCAACTGGATGATTCCTCTCATGATCGGCGCGCCCGATATGGCCCTACCCCGCATGAACAATTGGAGTTTCTGGATATTGCCGTTTGCATTTGCGATGTTGGCTTCCACTTTATTTATGGAAGCAGGAGCTCCCAATTTCGGTTGGACTTTTTACGCGCCGCTTTCCACGACTTATGCTCCGTCAACAGTCACCT
This sequence comes from uncultured Gammaproteobacteria bacterium, assembly GCA_903926285.1. Classification (GTDB taxonomy): domain Bacteria; phylum Pseudomonadota; class Gammaproteobacteria; order Pseudomonadales; family Pseudohongiellaceae; genus CAILUG01. The sequence continues at coordinate 13,878 of CAIYIP010000110.1, read as the reverse complement.
TCTTTATCTTTGCCATTCATATTATGGGCGCCTCTTCCATCATGGGTTCCATCAATATCATTGCAACTATCCAGAACCTGCGTGCTCCTGGCATGACTTACATGAAAATGCCGCTGTTCGTCTGGACCTGGCTCATCACGGCCTATCTGTTGATCGCGGTAATGCCGGTGCTGGCTGGTGTAGTGACCATGATGTTGTTCGACATTCACTTCGGTACCAGTTTCTTCAGTGCCGCCGGTGGCGGTGATCCTGTATTGTTCCAGCATGTATTCTGGTTCTTCGGGCATCCTGAAGTTTACATCATGATTCTGCCGGCCTTTGGCGTGGTGTCCGAAATCATCCCGACCTTCTCGCGCAAGAAATTGTTTGGCTACGACTCGATGGTGTATGCAACCTCTTCTATCGCGTTCCTGTCGTTTATCGTATGGGCGCATCACATGTTCACCACAGGTATGCCGCTCGCGGGTGAGCTGTTCTTCATGTATGCCACCATGCTGATTGCCGTACCCACCGGGGTTAAGGTTTTCAACTGGGTTACCACTATGTTCAAAGGCTCTATCAGCTTTGAAACACCTATGCTGTTTTCAATTGCTTTCGTGGTGTTATTTACCATGGGTGGCTTTACCGGCCTGATGCTCGCCATTGCACCCGCAGACTTTCAGTATCACGATACATATTTCGTGGTTGCCCATTTCCACTATGTTCTGGTCCCTGGCGCGGTATTTTCAATCATGGCGGCGGCTTATTACTGGTTACCAAAGTGGACCGGAAATATGTATGACGAAGCCTTGGGCAAATTGCATTTCTGGCTGTCTTTCGTAGGTATCAATATCCTGTTTTTCCCGCAGCACTTCCTTGGCTTGGCAGGCATGCCACGCCGTATTCCAGATTATGCGCTGCAGTTCGCCGACTTCAACATGGTGTCTACTGTGGGTGCCTTTATCTTTGGCTTCAGCCAGCTGCTATTCCTTTTCATCGTGGTCAAAACTGTACTGGGTGGCAAAAAAGCCACAGCCCAGGTTTGGGAAGGCGCTGAAGGCCTGGAGTGGACTGTGCCTTCGCCAGCTCCTTACCATACCTTCACAACACCTCCTTTGGTTCCTTGATAAGACTTATTAAGCAGATGCGCCGCAAACAAACCGACAATACACAAGAGTCCGTCCGAACCAGTCACCTGGTTTCGAAACTGGCGCTTGTGGTCGTCGGTATGTTTGGTTTTGGTTTTGCACTGGTGCCAATCTACGATGTGTTCTGTGAAATCACGGGACTCAATGGTAAAACTGCTGGTCGTGCTACCTACGATGCGGCTGTCGTGGAAGTGCAGGAAGAAAGGCTGGTCACCGTGCAGTTTACCGCTAACAACAATGCCGGCATGAGCTGGCAGTTTCATCCGATGGTGAACCAGATACAGGTCCATCCAGGTGAGCTGACCGAAGTTAAATTTTATGCCCGCAACCCGACAGGCATGACCATGATTGCCCAGGCAGTGCCAAGTGTGGTGCCTTTTGTTGCAGCAGATTATCTGCACAAGACCGAATGTTTTTGTTTTAACCAGCAAACCCTTGCAGCTGGTGAGGCCATAGAAATGCCTTTGCTGTTTTATATCGATCAGGCTATTCCTGACGGTGTCAGCAAGCTCACTTTGTCCTACACCCTGTTTGATGTCACAGCGAATTTTTTAAATAGCAGCAGTAACCTGTCTGCAAAATGAAGTCTAGATTGAGGATGGCTAAGTATCATGGCACACGCTTCTAAAGAAACCACACACGGCGCTTACGAGCCTTATTACGTTCCCGAACAGTCCAAGTTTCCGTTCCTTGCTTCGATTGGCCTGTTCCTCATGGTGTTCGGCTTGGGCAATGTGCTCAACGACATCAAGGCGGGTATCAGTGCCACTGGCTCGAGCTGGCTTGCGTTCACCGGGTTCTTCATTCTGAGCAGCGTACTGTATAACTGGTTTGCGACCCAGATTCGTGAAAACCATCAGGGCCTGCCGAGCGCGCAATTGAAGCGCTCCTATGTACTGGCTATGTACTGGTTCATCTTTTCGGAAGTAATGTTTTTCAGCGCCTTCTTTGGTGCATTGTTCTACGTGCGTAATCTTGCCGTGCCCTGGCTTGGTGGCGAAGGTGCCAAAGGCGTAGCCTCGATGTTGTGGCCCGACTTTTCACCCGTATGGCCGGTGATTTCCAATCCGAATCCCCAGTTGTTCACAAACCCGGGAGAATCCATGGCCTGGAGAGGTTTCGGCGAGGCCCTGCACTATCTGCCGCTCTGGAACACTATCCTGCTGTTGACCTCCAGTGTTACTGTCCATATCGCACACACGGCACTGAAGAACAACAATCGTAAAAAACTGATCACCTGGCTCGCGCTTACCGTGTTGCTGGGTGCTGTGTTCCTCGTGTTGCAGGTTGAGGAATATGCAGAAGCATACAGCGAACTGGGATTGACCTTAAACTCCGGTATTTATGGCTCCACTTTCTTTTTGCTGACAGGTTTCCACGGTTTCCATGTAACCCTTGGCGCCTTCATGTTGTTTGTGATTTTGATGCGCGCCGTCAAGGGTCATTTCAAACCCGAAGATCATTTTGGCTTTGAAGCCGCATCCTGGTACTGGCATTTTGTGGATGTTGTTTGGGTGTGCCTGTTTCTGTTCGTGTATATATTCTAGAAAAAATTTCCGGCAAGCCTGCGGTAGTTGTTTGTAAGCAGCATGGCTTGCCAGCTCGTTAGTAATGGCAGGTTCGATGCACCATTCTTTGCGTCAAGAGCTTACATTATTGATGCCATGGGGCGTTCAGAGTCAGTTCGCCGGACAGGACGCCCCAGGTAATACAGATCATCAGCAGCACTGCCAGTGTGACACGCACACCAAGAGCATAAAGAGTGCGTTTGTTTTCCCCCTGATCCTTGAAAAAAAACAAAGCTCCGCTGCAAAGACTGATAATGACGCCTATCAGTAACAGGAGGATGACGGCTTTTAACATAAGGCAGATACAGACGCAGTGGAAGACCCCAACGATAGTAACAAATTCAAGTCACGGGTAGCACGGGATGTTTGCAGGATCTACCTACTTCAGGTTTAACTGGAAACTTACACTGTTTACGGTGTTGCTATTCCCGTTACTCGCGCGCCTCGGGTTCTGGCAACTCGAGCGTGAGCAGGAAAAAGTCCAGCTGCAAAATCTTTATACGGAACGGCAGCAGCAGGCACCTGTTGATCTCATCAGCCTTGATCAACACGACGATTTGCAATATCGCCAAGTGTCTGTCGCAGGCACCTATGACAACGATCATGTCTTCCTGCTGGACAACAAGATTTATCAGGGGCGGGTTGGTTATGAGGTTATTGTCCCCTTGCTTACAGACGATGGGCCCGTGGTATTTATCAATCGGGGCTGGATGCCACAGGGGCAATACAGGGAGCAAGTACCCAATACGCCCTTGATCAGCGGGCCAGTGGAACTTGCCGGCAGCATTTATGTTGCCGTGGGTGATCAACTGGTGCTCGGGGACGAGCTGGCAACAGCAGATTGGCCGAAGGTGATACAAACGCTCGATACTGACGCCTTGTTTATGCTGGCGGGTTATGGCGCTGAGATACATCTTTTTCCATACAGCGTTCGTATTGATGAAAACAGTCTTGGCGTGCTGACTCGCTACTGGCCTGTTATAAGTACCGCACCGGAAAAACACCGTGCGTATGCCGTGCAGTGGTTTGCAATGGCGCTGGTATTGCTCGGCTTGTTCTTGTATTCAGGCTTTCGGCCGGAGTCGCATAAGAGCAATGATGGGGATTAAAATCATCCGGTTGAGAAAAAAATTCGACGTTGTTAATAGCAGCCAGAATTTGTAATCAACAAACACAGCGGGACAGAACAACAAGGCACGATGTAATGGACACCACTAAACTCAAGCTGACTTTCCTGTTGCTGGCCGCGGCTTTGCCGATCAGCCTTGCCACCTGGGTATTCGGAGTACGCGAACAACAGGGCGTCAGCTCCACCACCAATAAAGGCGAGCTTGTTATTCCCATCATTGATATAACACGTCTCGACCTGCGCGATGAGCAGGGACAGCCGGCCTATGTTGCATTTGAAGAGTTTGTCAGCAATGTTGACCCCAAGGACTACCAGCCGAGGCCCTGGCAGCTGCTTTATCTGGGCGCTGCAGAATGTGAAGCTCAATGTGCAGAGCGGCTGTATTTTTTACGTCAGATGCATGTCCGCTTGAATGCGGAAGCCAAACGGGTTGAACGTGTGTATGTTCAGGTAGAAGACTCACTGACGCCGCTGCTACAAACCACCCGGACCTTGCTGGCAGAGCAGCAAAACGATATGAAAGTTGCATATGCCACAGCAGCGGGTTTGCAGGAAGTGTTAGCTGCATCTGTGCCGCAAAATATTGCTCCAGCCAACCTTCACTATATCTATGTTGTGGACCCCCCTCGGCAATTTAATGATGTATTTCACGCCGGAAAATACTCCGGAAGAAATGCTGGATGACATCGACAATTTACTCGACCGCAGCAGTGCGGGTTAACCACAAGCAAAAACTAAAGCCATGAAAATTACCAAGCCCTCCCACAACCTTGTTTTGTTCGCCACCGCCCTGGCGTTATGTGTGGTCATCCTCGGGGCATTTACACGCCTGCAGGATGCCGGCCTCGGTTGCCCTGACTGGCCGACATGTTATGGTTTTGCGGTCTGGCCCAAGACGGCAGAACAAATCACTCAGGCAGAGAGTCTCTTCCCCGACTCGCCATATGAGCATGCAAAAGCGTGGCCCGAAGTTGTCCATCGCTACTTTGCCAGCGCCCTGGGTTTTGTGATTATCCTGATCAATTTAGTCGCCTGGCGGCATCGTAGAAATCGCGAGCAACCATTCAAGCTGCCGTTGCTTTTACTTGGACTGGTCATCGCGCAGGGCATGTTTGGGATGTGGACCGTAACACTTAAGCTTTGGCCGCAGGTAGTGACCACTCACTTGCTCGGTGGCTTCGCCACCTTGAGTTTGTTATGGCTGCTGGTTCTACGTTTGAACCAACGCGCATGGCCTCAGCCGATTAACATCATGAAATGGAGAAAACTCAAGCCGCTAGCGATGCTTGGGTTGATTCTGGTGATCACGCAAATAGCGCTTGGCGGCTGGACCAGTTCCAACTATGCGGCACTGGCCTGCCCGGACCTGCCTACTTGTCAGGGCCGCTGGTTGCCACCGATGGACTTCGCTGATGGTTTCAACATCACGCAGGAAATCGGTCCCAATTATCTCGGTGGTCAGCTCGATGGCGCGGCACGTGTTGCCATCCATATGATGCATCGCATTGGCGCGATCGTTGTCACGCTATATCTGCTTTTCCTGCTCAGTCGTCTGTACAAATATGCAGAGGGCTACCACATGCGCAGGCAGGCCCATGTCATTGCCGGCTTGCTGGCTGTGCAAATTGGCCTGGGTTTCTCCAACGTCATCTGGTCTTTGCCGCTGTCGGTTGCGGTTGCCCATAACGCGTGCGGTGCCTTACTATTACTCTCACTTGTCACCCTCAATTACCGCCTCAGCAAAAGCACTTCCTGGTAATCATGACCGAAATTGTCCTACGCAAGAAACCCGCAACCTGGCGCGCCTATTACGAGATGTGCAAGCCGCGCGTGGTCATGATGATGGTCCTGACTTCGCTGGTCGGCATGTTTCTGGCTGTTCCGGGCATGGTCCCGATTGATATCCTGCTGTGGGGCAATATCGGGATAGCGCTGGTTGCCAGTGCCGGTGCCGTGGTCAATCATCTGATAGATTATCGGGTAGACACCATCATGCAGCGCACATTGAAGCGTCCTATTCCCCAGGGTAAGGTCAGTCCGACACAAGCTCTGGTTTTTGCGTGCATTATCTGTCTTCTGGGAATGGGGATATTGATGGTGCTGGTTAATCCGGTGAGCGCGTGGTTAACCCTCGCTTCGTTTGTGGGTTATGCCATCATTTACACCGGCTACCTCAAACGTGCCACACCGCAAAACATCGTGATAGGTGGTTTGTCTGGGGCGATGCCGCCGCTGCTCGGTTGGACAGCGGTAACAGGCAGTGTGGATCCCGGCGGGCTCTTGCTGGTATTGATTATCTTCGCCTGGACCCCGCCGCATTTCTGGCCGCTAGCGATTCATCGCAAAAAAGACTACGCCAAAACCGATATTCCCATGCTGCCTGTTACTCACGGGGATGCACTGACCAAACTACACACGCTGCTCTACACCATTATCATGCTACTTGTGAGCATATTGCCGTACTTGACGGGCATGAGTGGTATTGTGTATCTCGTATCTGCCCTCGTGCTGGGTGGTGGCTTCATGTACCGCTCAATAGATCTGCTGGTGACCGAGCGGCCGCAGGCTGCTATGCAAACCTTCCGTTACTCCATCTTCTATCTGATCGCGCTGTTTATTGCCCTGCTGATCGATCACTACCTCTGATGGATACATTCTGATGCAAAGGAATGTCGCCAATACAGTACTCGGCCTTGTAGCCTTCATGGCCCTACTGGTGGGCCTGCTTGTTCATCGTGTACTGTCACCTACGGTGATGACCAACGAACAGCTCAGCGAAAATGGCATGTTTGTTTACGATGTGCCACGCAATATCCAGGACTTTTCCCTGCTTGACCATAATGGCCAGCCTTTTACGAAGAGCGCTTTTGCAGGCAAGTGGACCTTGGTATTTTTCGGCTATACCTACTGCCCCGATATCTGCCCGATTACCCTAGCCACAATTCGTCAGTTTGAAGGACTGCTCGAGGAAACCGAAGCTGCTGGTTCTGTGCAGGTGGTATTGGTCACTGTCGATCCGCAGCGCGATATTCCAGAGAAGCTCAAGGCCTATGTAGAATATTTCGGTCAGGACTATCTGGGTGTAACGGGCGCATACATCGAGATTTTCAATCTTGCCCGCCAGGTGAATATTGCGTTCGGCTATCAGCCAGCGAAAGACGGGAATTATCTGGTGAGCCACAGCGGCGAAATAGTTCTGGTCAATCCCAACGGCGATTTTCACGGCTTCTTCAAAGTGCCGCACAATCCCGAAAAAATGGCGGTAAATTTCAGGTCGGTGTTAAGTACCTGGCAATAGGCGGGCTGTTTCAACTGCAGATTCGGCCTTACGAATCACGAGCCAGTTTATCCCTCGCTCTCTCTTTCACGCTCCAGACGCGCGGCCTCTTCTCTCTTGGCATCATCAATGATGGCCATCAACTCACCAAGCTCGGTAATGGTAGTGTCTTGTTCAAAGATGCCGGTCAATTCTGTCTCGGGATATAAATTGCCAGCTTCATACAGCGACCAGATCTCCTTGCCGTAGTCCGTATCAAGCAGTTCAGGCGCAAAGCGGCCAAAATAGCGGCGCATATTGTCGACATCGCGCTCCAGCATGCTGCTTGCACTGTTGTTGCCAGCCGCGTTTACGGCTTGTGGCAGGTCGATGATGACGGGGCCATTGTTATCGAGCAGTACATTGAATGGAGACAAGTCGCCATGAACAAGGCCGGCGCATAACATACGGACTACTTCATTGATAACTTGTGCGTGATAGGTGCGGGCTTCTTCGGCGGTGAGGGTGACGTCACCAAAACGTGGAGCAGCATTGCCCTCTGCATCGGCCACGAGCTCCATAATTAACACGCCGTCTACAAAGGTGAATGGTTCCGGAACCCTGACTCCTGCCGCTGCCAGCCGCCGCAACGCGTCAATTTCGGCATTGAGCCAGGCAGCTTCCTGCTCTTTCTGGCCATACTTGGTCTTTTTGGACATCGCCCTGTTTTTGCGGCTATTGCGCGCGGAGCGCCCTTCCTGGTATTGCACGGCCTGCTTGAAGCTACGCTGGTTGGCTTCCTTGAATACCTTGGCACAGCGAATTTCATCGCCACAGCGGACGATAAAAATCTGTGCTTCCTTGCCACTCATCAACTGGCAGATCACTTCGTCAATGAAGCCATCGTCAAGCAAGGGTTGTAATCTTTTTGGTACTTTCATGTTGCCTTATTGGTAATCGGGAAGTTGTTAACACCTGGCTCTGCGGAACGGACTGATTGTATGCTTTTTTGGCAGCGCCAGCGCGGTCAGTCAAGCATCGCTTTTGCGACCGAGAAATAAATGGCAAGTGTCAGGATATCCTGAATTACCGTTGCAAGGGGGCCGGACGCCAGCGCCGGATCTATGCGGAACCGGTCAAGTAATATAGGGATCACGCAGGCAATATCAACCGGATATTTATGCCTAATGAAAGCCCGCGCACACCAATGGTTTCAGTCTGGGTGCTCAACGCATCAGAAAAATACACAAGTCCAGGTATAAACACCGACAGCACCAGCATTTTGCTCAAGGTAACTTCGTAGTAGCCGATTATCCTGGCAGCAAAAAATGCACCCACCAGGCCTATCAATAACCATGGCATCCGGTGCCATAACCTTTGCAGGGTGGATTCCTCGGTGGCATGAAGAGCCTGATCCGTGCTTTTGAGAAACCCGCCATGGCGGGAGAGATCTTAAGCTGCACGCCTTAACGTGGCGCTTAGCATAAACAGTAAAGCTGACATTACTACAATGCTCGGGCCCGGTGGTGTGTCCCAGAACCACGATGCAGCGATTCCTCCGCCCACCGCAATACATCCGGCCACGCTTGCACCCGCTGCCATCTGCTCCGGCGATGAGGAGAAATGCCGCGCTGTTGCAGGAGGGATAATCAGTAGCGAAGTAATCAACAGCACGCCAACAATTTTCATGGAGACTGCAATCACCAGCGCCATGACAATCATGAGAAGCAGGCGCAAGCCATTAACATTCAACCCTTCCACCTGGGCAAGTTCCTGATGCAGCGATATAGCGAGCAGTTTGTTCCAGAACACCAGCAGAACAACAAGCGTCAGGAGTGATCCAGCAGCGATCCAGACAAGTTCCATGTTGCTCACGGTCAGCAGGTCACCAAAAAGGTAAGCCATCAAATCGATTTGTATGCTCGTAAAGCTCAGCATGACCAGGCCCAGCGCCAGTGCGCTATGCGCCAATATGCCCAGCACAGTATCGGTGGCCAAGGATTTGTTCTTCTCCATCAGCACTAGCACGAGGGCAAGTCCGCAGCACACAATCACGACGGTAAGCTGCATATTGATGTCGAGCAACAGCCCCAGTGCCAGCCCGAGCAATGCAGAATGCGACAAGGTGTCGCCAAAATACGCCATGCGGCGCCACACGATAAAGCAGCCTAGTGGGCCGGCGATGAGCGCGAGCATAATGCCGGCGAGAAGGGCGCGAACAATAAAATCAGCCATTATTGTTCCGAGCCCTTGATGATGGCGCCAGTCAGGTCGTGGGAATGATTGTGATGATGGGTATAAACTGCCATGGCAGCAGCACCACTCTTTCCAAACAATTCGAGATAGGCAGGATCGTTACTGACCTGTTCCGGATGGCCATGGCAGCAGACGTGCTGGTTAAGGCAGATCACTTCATCAGTCGCTGACATAACGAGATGCAGGTCGTGCGACACCATCAACACACCACACTGGTGGCGATCGCGGATCTGGGTGATCAAGCGATAGAGCTCGGCCTGGCCCTTGAGGTCAACGCCTTGGGTTGGTTCATCCAGCACGAGCAATTGCGGATCCTGCAACAGGGCGCGCGCCAGCAATACACGCTGCAGTTCGCCGCCTGACAGATCCTGCAGCCGCGCCTGGTGTAAACCGGTTGCTCCAACTTCGGCGAGCACGCCGTCGATCTTTTCCTTGCGGGCATGTGGTGCCAGCAGTAGGAAGCGTGTTACGGATATTGGCATCGTTGCTTCCACCTGCAGCCGCTGGGGCATGTAGCCAATCCGCAGTTTGGGATCCAGAATCACGTGGCCCGAGTGAGGCTGTAGCAGCCCCATCGCAATTTTTATCAGCGTGGTTTTGCCTGCGCCATTGGGTCCGATCAGGGTGACAATCTGGCCACGCGAGATCTGCACGGAAATATTGCTGAGGATCTGGCGCGTGCCTGTGCCATAGCTGAGGGATCTCAGATCCAGCAGTACGTCGGGGTTGGCTAGTGGCCTGAAAATGCTGGGAGTGTTCAAGAGTCAGTACTGCTGTCGGAGTGGAACTTCGAATACGTCCCACGGCTTAATAGTGTGGTATATCATAGCATCCTTTGTTGTAAGAACTCCGCCCGCCCCTAACAAGAAATCATCATGAAAAGCCGCACGAAAAGCGTTAAAACTCCAGGTAAAGCTGGTTGTCTGGACTACCGTCTGTTACTCATGGCCGGCTTGTATTTGCTCGCCTTACTTGCGGCGCCGGCGATAGCCGCACCGCAGGTCGCTGCCAGCATAAAACCTCTGCAGCTGATTGCTGCGGCAATCACCGATGGTGTGTCGGAAGCCCGGCTTGTGCTCGGCAACAACCAGGACCCGCATCATGCGTCACTGCGACCTTCAGACCGTAAGATCCTTGCACAAGCCGATGTTGTGTTATGGATAGGGCCGATGCTGGAGTTGCCGCTGGTCGAGCCCCTCGGCGACATCAGCAACAAAGTGCTTGCAGCGCAGGACATGGACCACATCATCTTGCGCGACGTTGACGGCAACCTTGATCCCCATGTCTGGCTGGATACCCGCAACGCGCGCCAAATTGCAGCAGGCCTGTCGCAAACACTGCAACAACTTGATCCCGCCAACAGCCAGCGTTATGAAGCCAACCTGCAGAGTTTTCAGACAGCACTCGACAAGCTCGACAGCAGCATTGTCCAGAATTTTGCATCGTTAAAATCGCAGCCATGGACGGTCTATCACAACGCCTTCCGCTATTTTGCCGAACAGTTTGAATTGACCACGCCGCTCGCTCCTGTTGAAGGGGCGAACAATCAGGCCGGCATTCGCAGCATCATTGCGCTGCGCGACAACATCCAGCAGCAACAAATCACCTGCATGCTGACAGAGCCCGACATGAACCATGGTGAATTACAGACATTGCTGGGCGCGGCAAATCTGCGCATCGTCACTGCCGATGTTATGGGTTATGCGATTGAGTCAGGCGCTGATGCCTATCCTCTACTCATCCAGAATTTTGCCAGCACCCTTGCCGGCTGTTTGCAGAATAGCCCCGGGTTATAACGAGAACTATCATGAGCGACAAAACACCTCTGGTCCTGGTTGATGGCTCGTCCTATCTGTTTCGTGCCTACCATGCGCTGCCGCCGTTAACCACCAGCCAGGGTCAGGCCACTGGCGCCGTCAAAGGTGTGATCAACATGATTCGCTTGCTGATCAAGCAGTATCCCACGAGCAACATTGCCGTGGTGTTCGATGCCAAGGGCAAAACTTTTCGCAACGATATGTACGCTGAATACAAGGCCCACCGACCGCCAATGCCTGACGATCTGCGCAGTCAGATTGAGCCCATACACGCCATCATTCGTGCGATGGGTTTACCACTGCTGATAATTGATGACGTCGAAGCAGATGACGTGATCGGCACTCTTGCGCAACAGGCATGGGAGCAGCAAATCCCTACGCTGATCTCCACAGGCGACAAGGACATGACGCAGCTCGTCAACCAACATGTGACGCTGCTCAATACGATGACGAATGAAACGCTGGATATCGAAGGCGTCAAAAACAAATTCGGCTTGCCACCCGAACGTATCGTGGATTACCTGGCACTGATCGGCGACAAGGTCGACAACATTCCTGGCGTGCCCGGCGTGGGCCCGAAAACCGCAGTGAAATGGCTGCAGGAATTTGATTCGGTCAAGAACCTGATTACACGTGCAGATGACATCAAGGGGAAGGTCGGCGAAGCCTTGCGCCTTCACCTTGATCAACTTCAGCTGTCATATCAACTGGCCACAATTAAGCTGGATGTGAAGCTGGAGTTTGGCCCACATGAACTGGTGCACAAGGAGCCTAACAAGAGCGAGTTGCTGACGCTGTGCAAATATCTGGAATTCAAAAGCTGGGTTAAAGAGCTGGAAAGCGAAGGAGTGGTGGTGACTGCCGAAACGGGTTTGCAGGCAAAAGCCGAAAATCTCGCGCCAACAGTCGATGTGCAAAGCTCTGCTCAAGAGGTGCCGATAGAAGTTGCCTACAGCATAATCAACACCGAAGAAGCATTGCTCGATCTCGTAACGAAAATTGTTCCGATGCAACCGCTAAGCATCACTCTCCAGACTGACGATGCCCACTACAAGCTCGCACGTATTATGGGTATTTCTCTTTGCAGTAAAGCCGGCCAGGCAAGTTACATACCGCTTGGTCACGACATGCTCGGCGATCACACACAGCTTGATACTACGATGGTGATGGCCCGACTCAAGCCGCTGCTCGAAAACCAGGCCATCTATAAAGTCGGCCACGATCTGAAAACCATCAGCCACGTGCTGTTGAATTACGGCATCCGCCTGCGCGGGCGCCGCTTCGATACGATGCTGCAGTCCTATGTGCTTAATTCTGTTGCGCATAAACATACGCTGGAGAAATTGTGCCAGCATTTTCTCGAGGTTGATTTGCCTCCATTGGGGGAGCTGCTCGGCAAAGGCCGTAACAAGTTGGCGTTTGCGCAGGTGGAGATAGCCAAGGCCGCACAGTGGTCGGCATCCTGTGCTGATTATTGTTTCCGCCTTCATCTTGCGCTCAAGCAAAAACTGGCCAACACCGGCCAGTTGGCAGATGTCTATCGCTACTTTGAAATTGCATTGGTGCCTGTGCTGACGCGCATGGAAGAAAACGGCATTCGCGTGGATGTGGATGTGCTCGGCAAGCAAAGCCAGGAGCTCGCCGAACGCCTGCAACAACTTGAGCGTCAGGCCTACGAACTCGCGGGTGAAGAATTCAACCTCGGCTCGCCGATGCAGTTACAGAAAATTTTCTATGAGAAACTCGGCTATCCAATACTTGGCAAAACCGAAAAGGGCCAACCGTCAACTGCCGAGCCGGTGTTACAAGAGTTGGCCGAAACCTATCCGCTGCCCAAACTCATTCTCGAGCAGCGTGGACTGAGCAAACTCAAGTCGACATACACTGACAAACTGCCGCTTGATATCCATCCGGTCACGAAACGTATTCACAGTAATTTTCAGCAAGCCGTAGCTGCTACTGGAAGGTTGTCTTCCACCGATCCTAACTTGCAGAACATTCCAGTTCGCACAGAGGAAGGCCGCCGCATCCGGCAGGCTTTTATTGCCGAGCCGGGCAAGGTGCTGATGGCGGCGGATTATTCACAGGTCGAACTACGCATCATGGCGCATCTGTCTGCAGACCCAGGTCTGGTCAAGGCGTTTGCCGAAGGGTTGGATGTACACCGCGCGACTGCGGCAGAAATATTTGGCTGTCCACTTCCTGAGGTGACTGCCGACATGCGTCGCAGTGCCAAGGCGATCAACTTCGGCTTGATCTATGGCATGTCTGCTTTCGGACTCGCCAAGCAGATTGGCACAGGGCGGGCTGAAGCCCAGGAATATGTTGAACGTTATTTTTTGCGCTACCCGGGTGTGCGCACTTACATGGAAAACACGCGCCTCAGTGCCAGTGAACAGGGTTATGTCGAAACCCTTTTCGGCCGCAGGCTTTACTTGCCAGAAATCCGTGCAAGCAATGCAGTACTCCGCAAGGCTGCAGAGCGCACTGCGATCAATGCGCCGATGCAAGGCACGGCAGCAGACATCATCAAGCAGGCGATGGTCGATATTGATCAGTGGCTCAAGGTCGCAGCGCTTGATGCCAGGATGGTATTGCAGGTACATGACGAGCTGGTGTTCGAAGTTGCGGAAAAGGATCTCGCTATCCTGATGGAGGGCGTCAAGTTCCGCATGATATCGGCCGCGTCTTTGTCAGTGCCTTTAGTGGTTGATACCGGTTACGG
>CAIYIP010000109.1 GCA_903926285.1 uncultured Gammaproteobacteria bacterium | reverse complement strand
CTAGCAGGCCTTTTGCACCTGCCTTTTTCATGATTTTGTCAGCATTCAAGCCCCCGCCATCATCGGCAACACGAATCACCACGCTACCCCCTTCGTGTGATGCGCTCAGATGAATAACACCCATTTCCGGCTTGCCCTTGCGCAGGCGCTCACAGGGGCTTTCAATACCGTGATCAAGTGCATTGCGGATCAAGTGCAGCAGCGGGTCGCTGATTTTTTCGAGTACGGTTTTATCAAGCTCTATTTGCTCGCCGGTGATTTTCAGTTCAACTTTTTTCTTGAGCTTGGCACTGATGTCATGCACGAGACGCGGGAAACGGCTAAAGGTGACACTCACCGGCAGCATACGAATCTCCATCACAGCTTCCTGCAGTTCGCGCATGGTGCGCTCCAGCAAGGCCAGTGCCTGCTCGAGTTCCACCGAGTTGTTGGCTCCCTGCTTGTTGCGTGCAAGCTGATTCAGCATCGACTGATTGATGACCATCTCGCCAACGAGATTCAGCAACACGTCTATTTTTTCAATATCAACACGAATGGAGGATGATTCTTTCTTGTTACTTTTGCTGTCCTTTTTCTTTTCACCGATATCGTCATTGCGGCCTTCTGAACCGTTTTGCAGGTTGTCCTCAGCCTCAACCGCCGCAATCATCTCGCGCTGGGTAATACGGATTTCTGCCTCCATCTCGACCCAGTCAAATACATCCTTGATATGTTCACTTGAGGTGGCACTCTCAAGCTCGATATCCCAGGCCAGATAGATTTCGCCTGGCTCGTACAAATGAAACTCTGGCAACCTGCTGTAATCGGTTTTGAGTTCAACCTTACCCAGTTCCGTCAGCGCGCGAAAAATATGCTGGGGCTGATTGCCGCTTTTCAGAAACGCGGGTTTGGGTCTGAACGAAATATCCCAGATTGGCAGCAACTTTTTCGCAGCTGCTGCTTCGATGCCAACTGCAAGGGCGGCTACCACTGTTTCTGGTTCTGCAGCGGACTGATGACCTTTCTGCAAATAGCTGGTGAGCTGTACTTTTAGCAGCGTGGCCCGCTCTTCGTCATCACTGGTAGCACCTTCCATGTTCTCGACCATTTCGCGCAAGCAGTCGACTGATTGAAGGAATAATTTTACCAATGGCGGCGTAATCGAGAGCTCTTGCCCCCTTAACCTGTCGAGCAAGGTTTCAAGAATATGGGTAAAATCTGCTATGTTCTTGTAGCCAAAAGTTGCAGCACCACCTTTTATGGAATGAGCACCACGGAAAATGTCATTGATGGTTTCCTGAGTATCGTTGCCTTTTGCGAGATCGAGCAAGCCACTCTCGATGACATCAAGCCCGTCCGCGCATTCAGCGACAAAGATCTGCCGGATTTCGTCAAAGCCACTGTCCAGAGTAATTCCTGCCATACCTTTACCTTTACCCTTTGTCTGACAGTTACTTGAGGATGCGCCTGGTAATTTCGATAAGTTTGGCTGGATCAAACGGTTTGACCATCCAGCCAGTGGCGCCGGCTTCTTTCCCTTTTATTTTCATGTCCTGGGAAAATTCAGTGGTCAGGATCAGAATCGGCTTGAAGGCATATTTGGGAAGGGCGCGCAAGCTTTTCAGCAATTCAATGCCATTCATGAGAGGCATATTGATATCCGTGATTACCAGATCAAAATCGGTAGTCTGGGCAGTAGCAAGTCCATGTTTGCCGTCATTGGCGCTGGTCACCTTATAGCCGGCATTGATCAGCACACCCGACAGTAGTTCCCTGATCGATCTCGAATCATCAACAATCAGTACTTGTGACATAGGCAGGGTCTCTTGCATTTGTTATGCGTTGGCTATGGGGCAGGAAACAGCAACTCCTGTGGATATTGTTAAACTACGGCAACATTCCTGATTTCTTTAGCTTTGG
>CAIYIP010000108.1 GCA_903926285.1 uncultured Gammaproteobacteria bacterium | reverse complement strand
GAATAGTTCGTTGATACGTTCACCGAAAAATTGCTGACCTACGCGCTCGGTCGTGGCCTTGAGTATTACGACATGCCAGTAGTGCGCACCATTACCAAACAGGCAGAAAATGACGACTACCGGTTTTCCGCAATCATAAAGGGCATCGTCAGTAGTGTGCCGTTCCGCATGAAGCAGGCGGATGCGAAAAACAACCCAGTAGCAGCCGCAACAGCCGTCGTGTCGGAATAACACCTGTACACGTGTAAACTAACAAAAGTAGATGCGGTGTTTACCAACACCGCTTGAGGGGGAAGCGCCATGTTCATCAGCAAAAAACATCTGAGTCGTCGCCAACTGTTGCGCGGTACTGGCGTAGCACTGTCACTGCCATTGCTTGACGCAATGCTGCCGGCACTTACTGCACAGGCGCAGACCGCGGCAAATGTCACCCCGCGCCTCGGCTTCATCTACGTGCCACACGGCGCGATCATGAAAGACTACACACCCGATACCACCGGCACCGATTTTGAATTCAAGACCATTCTGAAACCGCTCGAAAGTTATCGCGACCGCCTCAACATCATCAGTGGCCTCGGCCATCAGGCCGCAGATACCACAGCTGTGCATTCACTGAGTCCCTGTACGTGGCTCAGCGGTATACGCCCCAAAGCCACGCTGGGTTCCGATGCGTTCGCGGGCATCACTGCCGATCAGTTTGCCGCGCAGGTGATTGGGCAGGATACAGCGCTGCCGTCGCTGGAACTGGCCACCGAAGATCACAGCGGCCTGATCGGCGCGTGTGACCGCGACTACGGCTGCATCTACATGAACACACTGTCGTGGCGTTCCCCTACTACGCCGAACCCGATGGAGATCAACCCACGCAAGGTATTCGAACGCCTGTTTGGCCAGGGTGGCACTCCCGAACAACGCCTTGCGCGCCAGCAGGAAGACCGCAGCATTCTCGATGCGGTCGTGCAACAAACGCAGCGTTTCAATAACACACTGGGCCAGGGCGACCAGCAGAAAGTCAGCGACTACCTCGACAACATCCGTGAAATCGAACGCCGCCTGCAGCAGGCCGAAAGCCAGATCGCACGTAATGCCGATCTCGTGATTCCCGACGCGCCGGCTGGCATACCGTTCGAATACGAAGAACACCTGCGCATGATGTTCGACCTTATGACGCTCGCATTCCAGAGCGAGATCACACGTGTATCAACGTTCATGATGGCGCGCGAACTGAGTAACCGCACATATCCGCAGGTACAGGTGTTCGAAGGCCACCATGCCACATCGCATCACCAGAACGACCCGGAAAAAATGGCGAAGAACACACGCATCCAGACTTTCCATGTCACCATGTTCAAGGAATTTGTCGACAAACTCGCTGCGATTCCTGAAGGCGATGGCACACTACTCGACAATTCGATCCTGCTATACGGCAGCAACATGAGCAACAGCAACGCGCACGATCACTATCCGCTGCCTGCAGTATTACTCGGTGGTGGCGCTGGCCGCATCAAGACAGGCCAGCACATTCGTTACGAACAGCGTACACCAATGACCAACCTCGTGCTGACCATGCTGCACAAGGCGGGTGTTGAACAGGAAAGCATTGGCGACAGCACCGGCATCGTGACGGAAGTTTGAACAGCAGGATCAGGGCAAAAATAATAATGAAATTTTCAATGTTTAAATCGTGCAGCGTTAAATTTCGCAGTGCAGTAAAAGTGCAGACAACCTTACTGCACAGTGTTGTGTTCAGTTTGGCCACGTTTTCACTTGCACCTGCGCTTTATGCCCAAAACCTGGATGCCAGCGATACACAAGGCCTCGACCTGCTCGCTGCCATCAAGGCGGGCGACAGTCGCACCGCGCAGCTGCTGCTCGACGGCGTCAACAACGTCAATGTAAGCGAAGCTGATGGCACCACAGCCTTGCATTATGCCGTGCTGAATAATGATGCCGAGCTTGTTGCAGAACTTGTGCGCAAGGATGTCGACGTCAATGCACGCAGCCGTTACGGTGTCACCGCAATCTACCTCGCCGCACAGAATGGTAACGCCGACATGCTCGAAGCGTTGCTGAAAGCAGGTGCGAGCCCGAATGAAGAATACCGCGAAGGTGAACGTGTGCTGATGACCGCTGCACGCACCGGCGATTACGCAAGCGTCGAGACCCTGCTCGAAGCCGGCGCCGAAGTGGACGCCCGTGAACAGTGGCATGGCCAGACTGCGCTGATGTGGGCGAGTGCACAGCAGCATGCGAACCTGATTCCGCTGCTCGTGGAGCACGGCGCCGATGTGAATGCGCTATCGAGCATTGAAGAATGGGATCGCCAGATTACCGAAGAACCGCGCGACAAATGGCTGCCACCCGGTGGCATGTCGACGCT
>CAIYIP010000107.1 GCA_903926285.1 uncultured Gammaproteobacteria bacterium | reverse complement strand
CCACTGCCACCTTGATGGCTGCCGCGAGACTGTCTCGCGCAACAGTTATCGCAGCCGAGCCCTCAATCGCAATGACAGGGACATTTACTACAACCCTGATGACTGGCCCTACTGGCAGTTAGCTGAAGGGTGCAAAACCATCCGCACCGTCATCCTCGAAACCACTAGCAAGGTTCCGGTTACCTGGACCAACCCGCGTCAATGCGAAATTCGCGAGGGTTTATGGGTAGATGAATACACCGGCGAAGAATTTACCCGCGCTGCCCAGATGGAAATCGACCACATCATCCCGCCGCAGTATGCCGATGCCTCCAATGGTTATCAGTGGGATTACAACAAGCGCGCACAGTTTGCCAACGACCCCTACAATCTGATTCCCATAGGCCGCGAAACCCATCGCAAGAAACGCGAACGCGGCATCGGCGACTGGCAACCGCGCGAGGATTTTTCGTGTGACTATGCCAAAAACTGGCGTGAAATCGCCGATAAATACGACCTTGATCTCTTCGCACAAGACACCAGTCGCATCAACAAAGTCATGGAAAACTGCGATACGGACGCTGCGCCGGCAGTTGCGGACTAGGGCCTGTCAACACGCGCGCTCCAATATGGGTTTGCGCCGCATCATCCCCCAACCCGACAAGGATGACCGTCCTGGAAATCGATCTGATCCGCTCACTGAGCAGCAACAACTAACTGGCCTACTTTGAAGGCGAAATGTCGCTGTCCAATCAGCAGCGCGCAATAGAATGGTTCCGCGGAAACCAGATCAGCGGCATCACAAGCGGCTGGAACATAGCCATAGATCGCACGACTGGTGCCTTGGCATCCTTTGGCGATGCGGTGCAGCTGAGCCGTAATTCCAAATAGGCCGCATATTCCGTGGCCGAGATCGAAAGCTTCGTCAGGCTGGCCAAAAAGGCCCGGCAGGAAACCGGGCCTTCCAAGATGGCCTTACCAGTTGAAGTTGGCGCTGAGGTTGTAGCGCCTGCCGTATTGGTCGTAGTTGTTGTTGGTCGTGCCGAACAGCGGGGGCGTCTTGTCGAAGAGGTTCTGGACGTTGAAGCCAACGGTCCAGGTACTACCGCTCTCCATTTCACCGCGGTAGCTGACGCGGCCGTTAAACCAGGTCATTGAGGCGATGGTGTTGTCATCCACCTGGACACCTTCCACCCAGGTGATGTCTCTCTTGACTCCGTCCACGTAGCGGCTCGACAACTGGAGGGCCCAGTCGTCAACCCGGTAGTCCAAGGTCAGACTGCTGCTGATTTCCGGTATTCCCACGCCTCCCGCTCTGTCCAACTTGGCACCAGCAAAAGGTGTGTCGCTGCGCTCGGAGGTCAGACCGGTTATCCAGCGCATGCTGAACGACTCGGCCCGGTTGGACAGGAAGTCCACATCGCGGCGCCAGGTGAGTTCCGTGTCGACGCCGCGGGCGCGGGCTCCGGCTATGTTAAGGAAGCCATCAAGGATCATCGTCACGCGACCATCGCCGCCCCGCTGGATCACCGAGCAGCTTTCCTGGTTGCCCTGGTAGCACAGATCCACCAGGCGCTGTGTACCCAGTTGGGCCACGGCGTCGCCGATGTTAACGTCATACCAGTCCACTGAGAGCGAGAGACCCTCGATCCAATTGGCAAAGGAGGGCTGATAAACGAGGCCGGCGGTGTTGGTCTTCGCCTTTTCAGGCCGCAGGTTGGGGTTGCCGCCGCGTGTCTGCGAGATGCCATAGGTCTCGCCGCTGCGCGTTGGGTCGTTGATGGTGGCGCCGGAAACTTGCGCGTCGAACAACTCCTGGAAACTCGGCTCGCGCACGTCCTGGGAGCGCGTGATACGAACACGCAGATCTTCCGTCACCTCCAGATCGATGCCGGCTTTCCAGCTGTTGATATAGCCACTGCGGTCGTAGCTTGAGCGCCTGGCGGCGAAGTCCGTCACGATGCGCTGCCCGTTGCTGAATCGCCATACTGGAATGTTGGTTTCTGCAAACCATTCCCATACGTCGGTCTGGCCATTGAACACCAGCGCGGTGGAGTTGAGGTTCAGGTTGGGACCGCCCGTCGAAATGGCGGCCGGAATGCCGCGGATGCCGAGGGTAGGTGCATTGAAGGGCGGCCCCAGGAAGTCGGTGGCTTCCGGCAGCGTGTTATTGCTGATCTGCTGGTCGCGCCATGTCAGACCACCCGCAAACCCAATGGCGCCGGCACCCCAGCCCTCAAACAGGTCTCCAGTCACCAGCATTTCCGCGAAGTCCTGATTGGTGTAGCCCACGAGGAATTTGTCGGTGCCGACCCAGTCAATTACCTCCTGGCTCATATTGCCGCTGCCAAAGATATTGTAGGGCTTGCAGCTGGTGATCGCCTCGGGTTCCACCGGTGAGGTCAGTGGTGGGTAGTTGCCAGGCGTCCCTGCGGGGAGATTGGGGTTTAAGGGCCGCTTTGACGTCCTGCCAACTACTGATGCTGCGAGCTGGGCCGCTGTGGGATTGAACAGATTCACGCGGCAGACTGGCTGACCCGTGGTGGGATGCGCCACGACGTCCATGCCAAGATACGCACGGTCCACCTGCAACAGGTCGAAGGTCTGGGAATTGCGCTTGGACTCGCCTTGCTGCCAGGAGGCGCGCATATTCCATTCCGGCAGGAACTCCCAATCGACACCAAGGCTGTACTGCCACTGTGTATAGATGTTGTCGGCACGGCGGTTGGAGCCAAGTTCCGGTCTACCGTCGAACTGCGCAGAACGTTTGTGGAGTGATATCTGGGTCAGGTTGCGCGCGCGCATGACCGACTTCACTGCTTCCGGCAAGTAGTAGTTGTCCACTGCAATCAGCGGTGCGAAGTTTGTGCTTAAACTGAAGTTGGCGTTGTCGGAGGTGTCATTCGATTCGGTACGCCCCACCATGACGTACATGTCTGCACTTAAGGTGTCCGTAAAGTCGTACTTGACGGCACCAAAGCTTGAACGGCTGACTGACTCCTGCCCTGTAGGGCCACCGCCGGTGGTGTTGAAAGCGGTTTCCGTTTCCGGACCTCCTACTATAGTGGCGGTGCTGCCAACGACACCGGGCAGCGCAGCCATCGAACCCAGGTTGAAGGGCACAAGACTTTTGCCGTCCATGCTGAATTGCATCCAGTCCAGCGTAGTGCCAGTGCCACGAATGAGGCCCGTGGGCGAGTCGTTGTTAGTCACCACATTCGTCGAGCTCAGACGCTGTGGACCTGCAGCGCATGGAGTGGCGGCAACACACCTGCCGGGGTTACCTGCTGGCAGGGCGGCAGCGGCTGCCCATGCCGGATTGGTGATATAGCCCCATTGCTGGCGCGTGCTTTCCCAGCGATTGCGGTCGGCCTCCAGTTCGTCCACATGGCGGCCTTCGAGTGATCCGACCACATGCAGCCGATCGGTGAGCTGTTTGCCGCCAGCAATAGAGAACTCATATTGCTTGCCCACACGTTCGTACTCCTGCATGCCGACCCCGGTGCTGATTTTCAGGCCCTCGAATTCGCGGTCAAGCACGAAGTTGACCACGCCGCCCAAAGCGTCTGCACCGTAAGCGGCCGAGGCTCCGCCGGTCACTACGTCCACGGTGCGCATCAGCGCTGTCGGAAAGAGGTCGACGTTAACGGTGTTGCGTTTGTCAGTGGGTACCACGCGGGCACCGTTAAAGAGCGTAAGTGTGCGCGAAATGCCGGCTTCCGTGGTGGCCACGTTCAGGCCGCGCAGGTTGAGCGCTCCCGGGCCGCCCCCACCCACGACTGCATTACCACCGGCGCCACGCTGCGGTGAACCATTGTTGGCGAATTGCGGCAGTGCATCCAGCTGCTGCGAAACTGTGCTGCCCGGTTCAAAGTCAAACAGCTCCTGGCTGGTGAGGACAGTGATCGGCACGGGCGAAGTCATGCCCGACGTGACAATGCGGCTGCCAGTAATCTGGATTTCTTCCACGCCGCCGCTGTTCGGGGCTTGTCCGAGGGAAGTGTTGGCACCGAGTGTAAATACCGCGCTGGCCGCAGCGACCGGGATTGTGAGTGACTTCAGCTTGAGACAGAGCGACTTTCTTTTGTAATGCGTCAATTGAGCCATTTTCATTGCTATACCCCCATTTATAGGACCATTCAGATGGCCATGATTTATTCTCTAGCGTTACAGGTTAGGGAGCCCTTACTTGTCTATGGAAAAGCGTGTCCGGACAAGCGTGAGCAACACGGGCCGACTTCAGGGCCCTCGTTTTTAAGTGCAGTGTACAGATCAATTCTGGACTGGGCCGTCATGATCATGACCAGAAGCTAATCTCTCCGTGACGTCAAGTCAAAAATTATCCGCAGAAATTATCAGACAGTACCAAACCGTTCTGTTCGGGAACGTGACAAATTATTGGCAGAAGGGGTGGCCGTGAACGCAGTGGAAGCTGCATTCACTGACGCATAATGCAGATTCGGTAAAGGTGGATCAGTCTATTGTGTACGATTTGGAATAACTATTTTGATGAGACCGCCTTTGTCACAGCATCAACCGCGCTATCTTTGGTACTGTAAGTATGGCTCACCGCACCTATGCAGCCGCCATGACGATCAGTGTCGAGGTCGGCCCGCACTGGAGAACTTCTGTGGGTCCGCGGACGGATCGCGCCCGATCGCCCACTTGTCGGGTACTGGAAATATAAGGCCTCTGTACTGGCGCAAACTTGACCCGAGGCGGAAACATCAACACATGACCATCACGCTCGTGACATGTATTTCCCGGTGGTGGTACTCACCTTGACGATTTCCCCCTGCTCCAGATATTCAGGCACCTGCACCTCCAGACCGGTGCTTAATTTTGCCGGTTTGGTCCGGCTCGTGGCGGAGGCTCCGCGCATCGACGGAACGGTTTCGACAATTTCCAGTTCCACCGCGGGCGGCAGCATGATGGTCAGAGGTTTACCATCCATGATCAGCGCATTCATGCCTTCGAGGCTTTCGGTGATGAACGGCGTGACATCCTCGATGTCTTCTGCAGCCAGTTCATACTGGGAGTAGTCATCCGTGTTCATGAAAATCCAGTTGTCGCCTTCCTGATACGAATACTGCACTGGTACCCGCTCGCAGTCGGCCTCCTTGAGCATGTCGTCACCCTTGTAGGACTCATCCAGCTTTTGCCCTGTCTGCATGTTGGTATAACGAATCTTGTACAGGGTAGCCGCCCCCCGCGCTGAAGGGCTTTTGGCCTCAAGCTGTTTGACGATGTGTGGGATACCGTCGATATCGATGACCATTCCGTTTTTTAATTCACTCGCTTTAGGCATAAAAACTCCCGTACTTGAGACAAAACCGCTGCGGATTGTAGCCCAGAATCGTTGTTCAATTGCCAACATCGAGCTTCTGACTTTTAGAAGCAGTTATGCTGCTTACAGCACCAAAGAGACATTTAATCCGCTGGAATATTAGTGTTAGTATGGCGCCGCCTGTAGTTAGAGATTAGAGACGGGTCCAGGGCACAGTAAGCCGCAGTAATTTGTAAAATAGCGATCTGCAAAAGCTGTTTGCAAAAGCTGTTTGCAAAAAATGCGGCCTACAAAAAAACAAAAACAATAAATAATTAAAAAAGAGCATCCACATGAACGTAAAAAACTGTATGGCTGCATTTTTCACAGCCTCCATCCTTGCCTTATTCGCTTATCTGATTGAACTTTCCTCCACTCAACTCCCCCACCCGATAGCTTATTTCGCCATTGCCCTCCTGGCAGCAATAATCACTTTGTTTCTTACCAATACCAAAGCAACTTTTTTGCGTAAACGCGCAAAGAAACAGCAAGCCCGAGCTGCGGCACCTGCTGCCGGCAAACTCGGCCCCAAGGAAACGGGCAGTGTAAAATGGTTCAGTTCCAGCAAGGGTTTTGGTTTTATCACACGTGAAAATGGCGAAGATATTTTTGTCCATTTCCGCTCAATCTCAGGCGATGGCCATCGCATCCTGCGGGAGGGCCAGAAAGTCGAGTTTGCCGTTACTGAAGGCAGCAAAGGCCTGCAAGCTGAAGATGTTATCGCGTTGAAATAGCGGCGCTTGATCACCGCGCTCCTTACAAACGCGTTTCAATCGCTTTGCAATTGCGCCGCAATCGATCTACCCCCGCACTATCCGGCATTTGCACCTAATAGTGCGGGGGCCGTTCATCCTGCTGCGGCCCCATTTCTACTTTCTCTTCCAACATACCAAATTTTTCTTTCAAAAATTTGATTTCCAGACGCAGGATGTTTATCTGCTGCTGCTGATCCGTG
>CAIYIP010000106.1 GCA_903926285.1 uncultured Gammaproteobacteria bacterium | reverse complement strand
TCGATTATCTTGCCTTTGTAATTTAAAGGTGGATCCATACCGCGCAATAGTGAGCGCCCTGCATTTGCAGTCAACATTCTGTATGTCCTTACCACGGGAAAAGTGTCTTTATCCGGTAATCAATTGTTGGATCATACTATCTTAGCGGCATGATCCTGTGGGATATTTTCTTCAATACTGGTATTACTTCTCGTTACTTTTCTTGCGATGGGATTGCGATTGTTCACAGAAGAAAAGATGGGCAAATTTCTAATACCCGACTTTTTAAATTCGTGGATGTCGTGTTTCGTGCGACTTTATCGAAATAGAAAACCTTGTCTTTGATGAGATGTAACTTTGACGCGAAAGGCACTTGCTTAAGGCCTTCTCCATGAACACCTTAAGCAAGTGCCCCTCGACTCTGCCCCTCCATCTATTTTCCTGATCGTACTTTTTCTATAAACCTCATCATGTTGAACTGTATTTCCGCAGGTTTTGTCTGCATAACACGTAATGATTGGCATTTTTGCGATAACCCCGGTGCCGCATGGGGTAGAATAGCCGCGATGATACAAGCCACCGTTAAAACCTCACTGCGCTCCGACCAGAGCAATACTCTTTTCAGCTATCCAAAGTACTGGGCCGAATGTTACGGCACAGCACCCTGGCTGCCGATTTCGCGTGCCGAAATGGACGAGCTCGGCTGGGATTCCTGCGACATTATCATCGTGTCGGGTGATGCCTATGTCGATCATCCAAGTTTTGGCATGGCGGTGATAGGCCGGTTTCTCGAAGCTCAGGGGTTTCGCGTAGGTATCATTCCGCAGCCACGCTGGCAGAACACTGTCGATTTCATGGCGCTCGGCAAGCCCAATCTGTTTTTTGGCATCACTGCCGGCAACATGGATTCGATGATCAATCGCTATACCGCCGACCTGCGCATGCGCAGCGACGATGCCTATACGCCGAACGACGAAGGTGGCAAGCGCCCTGATCGTGCCGTGATTGTTTACAGCCAGTTGTGCCGCCAGGCCTACAAGGATGTGCCTGTGGTGATTGGTGGTATCGAAGCCAGCCTGCGCCGCATTGCGCAGTACGATTACTGGAGCGACAAGATCCGCCGTTCGGTGCTAATTGATTCGGGCGCAGACATTCTGCTGTATGGCAATGCCGAGCGCGCCATCGCCGAAGTCGCACACGCGCTTGGTGCAGGCAAAAAACTCGGGGAAATGACGTCTATCCGCGGCACCACAATCATCCGCGACAGCATTCCGCCAGGCTGGACCGAAATCGATTCCACGCGCGTCGACTGGCCGAGCAAGATCGACAAGCTGCTTAGTCCTTATGAATATGTGACTGAACAACAGCAGCCTGAAGGTGTGATTGACCCTGCGGCACCCATGTCCCTGAGAATAATTCCGCTGCCATTGCAGAGCAAACAAGAGCTCGATCTCGAAACCACTTACGTACGTTTGCCGTCATTTGAAAAAGTGTGCGGTGATCCTGTGTTGTATGCACATGCTTCGCGTGTGTTGCACCAGGAAGCGAGTCCGTTTAATGGCCGCGTTCTGGTGCAGAAGCATGGCACCAAGGAAATCTGGGTCAATCGGCCGCCGATTCCGCTCGAGACATCCGAGATGGATGGTGTGTTCGACTTGAAGTACCAACGGCGCCCACATCCGAGTTATGGTAACGCGGTGATCCCGGCTTATGACATGATCAAGACTTCTGTGAACATCATGCGCGGCTGTTTTGGTGGCTGTACTTTTTGTTCGATTACAGAACACGAAGGGCGTGTGATTCAAAGCCGTTCCGAACAATCCATCCTCAATGAGATCGAACAGATCCGCGATAAAGTGCCGGGATTTACTGGTGTCATTTCCGATCTCGGTGGACCTACGGCAAACATGTACGGCCTCGTTTGCAACGAAGCACATTCGGAAATTGGCCAGCGCTGCCGCCGGCTGTCCTGCGTCTATCCAACAATATGCAAACATCTCAAGACCGATCACAGCCAGACGACGCAACTGTATCGCAAGGCGAGAGAGCTCAAGGGTATCAAGAGGGTGCTGATTGCCTCAGGGCTGCGTTATGATCTTGCCCTGCGCGATCCGGAATACATCAAAGAGCTTGTCACGCACCATGTTGGCGGTTATCTGAAGATTGCGCCCGAACATAGCGAAGAAGGCCCGCTCAAACAAATGATGAAACCCTCGATAGCAAACTACGAGGCCTTCAAGGAACAGTTTGAAAAATACTCGGCACTAGCCGGCAAAAAACAGTATTTGATTCCGTATTTCATCGCTGCCCATCCGGGCTCGAAAGACGAAGACATGTTGAGCCTCGCGTTATGGCTCAAGAAAAACAAATTTAAACCTGATCAGGTGCAAACTTTTTATCCATCACCGATGGCGCTTGCGACGGCAATGTATTATTCGGGCCGCAATCCGCTCAAGAAACTGCATTACAAAAGTGAACGCCTGCATATTCCAAAAAAACTTGAACAGCGGCGTTTGCAGAAAGCATTTTTACGTTACCATGATCCGAAGAACTGGCCGCAGTTGCGCGACGCGCTGACCACTATGGGACGTTCAGATTTGATTGGCAGCGGTGAACAACATCTTGTGCCTGCGGAGGTAGCTTCAGCTAGAACACCTTCCACCAGAGTAAACGCTCAAAGCTTCAAAAAGAGGCTGACAAAAAGAGGGCAGAAATGAGTGGCGAACGCAGAGCTTATTCCCGGCATTCCATCTCCCTGAATGTACGGGTGACGCTGCCGGACTCTGAGGAGCCCAACAGTTTTTTTCCTGCTAAAAGTTCCAACATTTCCCTTGCCGGCATGCAGCTCGCCTGTAATGCCGACCTGATCACCGCACTGCTCAAGCAGCCAAAACTGCCATTTACCTGCAAGGTGGAGTTTACTCTGCCCGGGCAGGAACACCCCTTTGTGCTGAACTCACAATATGGAACTCATCGCCGGCTGTCGCAGAATCAGTATGTGCTGGTGGTGATGTTCATGCATGACGACGAGCAGCAGGAAGCGCTACTCGATACGCTGCTTGCCAGTAAATCCTAGCTGCCTGATCAGAACGGCTTCGCAACTACCAGATACAAAATACCCAATAGCAAAACTATCGGCAGCTCATTTGCCCAGCGTAATGCGGTGGGAGTCGGGAGTTGCAATGCACTGCGTTTGAGTAATCTGCCGCAGTAGATGAAGTAAGCGAGTAACAATACAACCAGTGTCAGCTTGGCATGCAACCAGCCGCCGCTTATGCCGATCCGAATCCAGATCGCTACGCCAAACAAAGTGGCCAGGCCAAACATAACATGGCCAAAGCGGATCAGGCGTTTGCCCATCAGCTGGAGCCGTGTCTGCACCACGGGCACGTCGCCCACCTCAGCCATGTTCACCAGAATACGGGGTAGATAAAACACCGTGGCAACCCAGGCCATTACAAACAGGATATGCAACACCTTCAACCAGACATATAACATATTTGCTCCTTGCTGAGTTTGTTCAGCTTTTGTGATCGTTTAACATTGTTCCGACTAATCTGAGTGGCAGTGACTGCAAGCCTTCTCCATGAAGATTCCCCTGCACTTTCATGGACAAGGTCGTAAGTCAGTGCCATTACCGAATGATCCAGCTCTTCAGAGTCGATATCCAGTCAGGATGTGCATTAAGACAGGGGATTAGAGTCAGCGACTCGCCACCTGCTGCAAGAAACGTCTCGTTGCCCTGTATTTCAATTTCTTCCAGTGTTTCGAGACAATCGGTCACGAATGCCGGGCACAGCACCAGCAGTTTTTTCACACCTTTGCCGGCGAGTTCCTTAATTACGGTATCGGTTGCTGGCTCTAGCCATTTGGCACGGCCGAGACGTGACTGGAAACTGACGGAATACTGGTCCGGGCGCAGGCCGGCCATTGCGACGAATTCCTCTGTCGTACGCAGCACCTGGTGCCGGTAACACGTTGCATGTGCCGCAGAGGGCACAGCGCAGCAATTGGCAACCTTGAGGCAGTGTGCACCTGTGGGGTCAGCTTTCGTCAAGTGTAATTCCGGCAGGCCATGATAACTGAACAGCAGATGATCGAACGGCTGCTGCAGCCAAGGCTCCGCACTGGTGACCAGCGCGCGGATGTATTCAGGGTTGGCATAAAACGGCGCAGGCACCACTAGTTTGAGCGCGAGCTGTTTTTCTGCAATCACGCGTTCAGCTTCCCTGATCGATGTCAGCACTGTGCTTTCGGCATAGTGTGGATACAAGGGCAGAAATAGTACTTCGCTGATGCCTGGCATGGCGGCAATTTTTTCCAGTTCGTCTGCTATCGCGGGTTGGCCATAACGCATGGCGAGATGGACCGGAATATCCGTCTGTTGTCGAAGCGCGGCCACCATGTGCCGGGACAGGCTGATCAGTGGCGAACCCTCGTCAGTCCATATGCTCTGGTAGGCATGGGCCGAACGTTTGGGCCGCGCTGGCAGCACAAACAAGCTGACGATGAGCCGGCGTGCGATCCAGGGCAGCTGGATTACGTAGGGGTCCATCAGAAACTCATCGAGGTAGCGGCGGACTGCCGGCACATCGGGACGGTCGGGAGAGCCAAGGTTGGCAAGAAGTACTGCGCGTTTTGTCATAAGTAATCTGTTGTAGTTGTTGCTGCGTATCTGGAAAGGTTTATAACACGAGCAACCTCTACGCAGGAAATGCTGCATTGGATGTAAAATCAGTAAATGACAAAACAAATAGCAACAATCAAGGTCGGTATCAGCAGTTGCCTGCTGGGTGAAGAAGTCCGGTATAACGGCGGGCATAAACATTCGAGTCTCTGCACCGCTGAACTTGCCCAATATTTCGAGTTTGTGAGCACGTGTCCCGAACTCGGCGCGGGTCTTGGTGTGCCGCGACCCCCGATCCGGCTCGTGGGCGATCCTGCGGCACCGCGTGCAGTCCGGGTTAGTGATAACAGCGTGGATGTCACGGACGACCTGCAGTCTTTCAGTGCCCGGCGCCTACCAGAGTTACAGGATCTGTGCGGCTACATATTTATCAAAAATTCGCCGAGCTGCGGTTTGTTTCGGGTCAAGGTCTATCAGGAAAATGGCCATCCACATGTTGAACCCGGCCGTGGCATCTTTGCGCAAGCGTTAACTGCAGCCATGCCCTTGCTGCCTGTAGAAGAAGACGGCCGCCTGCAGGACCCTGTGCTGCGTGAAAATTTTGTCACGCGTGTGTTCGCCTTGCACAACTGGAAGCAACTGCGCGCAGAAGGTTTGACGGCTGCACGGTTGACTAGGTTTCACGCGCGTTACAAATACACGCTGATGGCGCACAACCCGCAGGAATACCAACGGCTCGGCCGTATGCTTGCCGATGCCGGTAACCATGTAGCAGACGAACTGGGCGAACGTTACTTCGCCGCGTTGATGCAGGCGCTTCAGCAAAAGGCCACACGTAATACCAACACGAATGTGCTCATGCATTTGCAGGGCTATTTGAAAAAGCAGCTACAACCCGGCGAAAAAAGCAGCATGAGCGCAATCATCGAGCAATACCGCAAAGGTATCGTGCCACTCGTCGTGCCGGTCACCTTGCTGCGCCATTTTTTTGCCCAGCATCCCGATCCCTACATCACGCAACAGGCTTTTCTGCAGCCTTATCCTGATGACCTCAGTCTGAGAAATAATCTGTGACGTTAGCTCTGCACTGGTTTCGTACGGATCTTCGCATTCATGACAATCAGGCTCTCGCCTCAGCGCAGGCCGGGGGCAGCGTTGCAGCAATTTATATCGCTACACCCCGGCAATGGCAGGCGCATGACGATGCCTCTATCAAACAGGATTACTGGCGCCGCAACCTCCAAAAGCTGGAAGCAGCCCTTCAGCAGGTAGGCATACCACTGCACTATTTCGAAGTGGCCACCTACAAAGAAATTCCTGCTTTGCTGGAAAGAGTGCTTGCAGAGTGGCAGGTCAATGCTCTGCACTGCAATCGCGAATACGCGCTTAATGAACACAAACGTGATGCGGCTGTAGCAGCACTTTGCAGCAAGCTCGGCATTTAC
This sequence comes from uncultured Gammaproteobacteria bacterium, assembly GCA_903926285.1. GTDB lineage: Bacteria > Pseudomonadota > Gammaproteobacteria > Pseudomonadales > Pseudohongiellaceae > CAILUG01. Next base: position 5,864 of record CAIYIP010000106.1, on the reverse strand, counting down.
ATGCAGTTGCATGACGATGCGGTGTTGATGCCACCGGAACGTGCCTTGAATAAAAGTGGCCAGCCCTACAAGGTCTTTACGCCTTTTGGGCGTCACATGCGCGAACTGCTGGAACCACTGGCACGACGCGAAGCTCTCGTTATCAAGCGACAGACAAGCGTGCCGATGAAGCGCCTGCACGAGCAGCGTCAGCTGCAGGAACTCAGCTGGCCTGCAATCGATCCAGTGGGGGAAAAATTGTGGGTTGCTGGTGAAGTGCATGCCCGGCAAAAGTTGATGACTTTTTGCGCAGATACGATAACCCACTATGACGAAGCGCGTAATATTCCGTCTATCGATGGCACAAGCGGCTTGTCGCACGCACTTGCTGCTGGCGTGTTATCGATCCGGGAATGCTGGCGGGCTGCGCAAAGTTTTGGTGAAGGGAAGGGCAGCGAAATCTGGCGTAATGAATTACTTTGGCGTGATTTTTACAAACACATCATGTGGCACTATCCCCACGTATCGCAACACAAACCCTGGCGTGGTGATGTCGGCCACGTGCCCTGGCAACACAACAAGGAAGAATTTGCGCGCTGGAGTAATGGCCAGACTGGCATACCCATCGTTGATGCCGCGATGCGGCAACTGCTGCAAACCGGATGGATGCACAATCGGCTGCGTATGTTGACGGCAATGTTCCTGACCAAGCACTTGCTGATTGACTGGCGCTGGGGCGAAAGCTGGTTTATGCAACATCTAATCGATGGCGACTTTGCTGCGAACAATGGCGGCTGGCAATGGAGTGCATCGACAGGTACCGATGCAGTGCCTTATTTCAGAATATTCAATCCCGTAACCCAGTCACGTCGGTTTGACCCTGATGGCATCTTCATACGCCAGTATCTGCCAGAGCTTGCAGCTCTCAATAACAAGGCTATCCACGAGCCAGGACCTGAGCGCCCATCGTCTTATCCCGCGCCAATGATTGAGCTGGGCTTTGGCAGGGAAAGAGCGCTAAGCGCATTTAAAAAACAAGCAGAGTTATTCCAGTGAACCTCTCAATAATCTCCAACGCCTCGCTGCTTAGGGGTATCAGATTAACTCTTGGATTCTTGGGTAGACAAGCCAGAAGTAGCGAGCTGTCAATCATGACAGCTCTACTAATTAGCAGCTTCAGGCTTCTTGCAACATCCGGTACAACTGGTCCTTAAGATGCAGACGGGTTTTTTTCTGGCTTTCGAGAAAAGTATCCGACGTATTTTCAGCACCGGTTTCAATGCGGTGCACTAAATGGTCGGTCTCATGGTAGCTTTCAAACAATTTCGCGAAGTGGGGATTGTGGGTTTTGAGTTCGTGAATTTTTTCACGGTATTCGGGAAATTCATGGATCAGGTCGTGTTTTTCTATAGTCATGGTAGCCTCCCGGTTGTGTTGGAACTAATCTAGCATCTGCGGCAAAGACGCGGCTTGACTGAAGTCAACAAGCTTCCTGTTTACTTGTCAGCACAACTTTTGATGCGTTGCGTTATGTAGCAATATTTTTTATGCCTTGTTGTACCTCGCGCCTGAGCCGCTTGATGCGGAAGAAATCAGCGACACGCTCGATCACTTTGTGTCGATGGTCGACGTCTGGGATATTTTTGACAAAATTATGGAAGAACACCAAAATCGCGAGATCAATCCAACGCTTGGCCATTTACCCGAATGTAACTGGAAGCTGCTGACGACGCAGACCTGCCGGGTGTTTCCAAAAAACGCAACACGGACATGAAGAACTTTCTCGAAACCCTGACAGATTAGCACGGCCAGATGCAGCGGATTTCGTGCGCTACGTTACTAAAAATGATGAAGCTGGGCAGTAAGATCACACGTTTTTTGAATTTGTAGCAGGTGTTATGCGCGAAAGCATTTTTTAAAATCTGGTTATTTCTGGTGATACAGAAATGTCGAAAATGAAAGTTCGTGCCAGTAAGCTGAAAGTCGACAACGACAGGAGTAGTGTTTGATGGAACTGTTTTTTTATCTTCTGGTTGCGCAGGCGTTGATGGGTGCGTTCGATACGGTTTATCACCACGAGTTGAAAGTTGGCCTGCCGCGGTGTCCAACTGCCGGTCTTGAACTGCGCATACACAGTATTCGTGCAGTGCTGTATGGGGTGTTGTTTGGCGGTCTCGCCTGGTACGAGTGGCATGGGCTGTGGGTGTGGGTTCTTATTGGGCTTGTTGCAGCTGAGGTAGTGCTCATGTTGTGGGATTTTGCGGTGGAGGACCAGACACGCGCATTGCCATCTTCTGAGCGTATTACGCATACATTGCTTGCGATTAACGGCGGCGCTGCTTTTCTACTGTTGGCATTGATGCTGCCCGGGTGGCTGCAGCAGGAGACAACTCTGTGGCGCGTCAATTATGGATGGCTGTCATGGTTCCTGAGCGCAAGTGCCGCAGGTTTCGCGTTGGTTGGCATCAGAGATGGTCTTTCTGCGGGTAATACGCCGCGTCTGGAAACAGCCTTGCAGCTTGATCTCGGCAAACACAGCCGTCTGCTGATCAGCGGTGGTACTGGGTTTATTGGCAGTGCGCTTGTTCGCGAATTACTGCGGGGTGGTCATCAACTAACATTGATCAGCAGGCATCCCGTAGCTGCTGCGTTGCTGTTCTCCGGCAGGGCAAGAGTGGTGCGCAAAGCGGCGGAGCTCGATAGTGGCGAGATTTTCGATGCCGTCATCAATCTGGCAGGAGCACCGGTTGTGGGCTTGCCATGGACAGAAAAACGCAAGGCGGTGCTGCTCGCGAGCCGGGTAAATACAACAAATGACCTTATGGGTTTTGTGCGCCGTGCAACGCTAGCTCCTGCAATATGGATACAGGCATCGGCGATTGGTTATTACGGGAGTCACGCCGACGAAGCGGTGACGGAGCAGTCGCCAAAAGGCCAGGGCTTTGCTGCAGAACTTTGCAGTCAGTGGGAACAACTGACGGAAGATCTTCAGGTCATGGGAATCAGGCGTGTAGTGCTGCGTTTGGGGTTGGTGTTTGGCCGCAGCGGCGGCTCCTTGCCGATGATGTTGATCCCGTTCCGGTTTGGGTTTGGTTCGGTTCTGGGATCGGGCAAGCAGCATGTGGCCTGGGTACATCTTGAGGATGTGCTGCGCCTCATCGGCTGGTCAATAAAAACACCTGAGGTCAGTGGGACGTTTAATGTGGTGGCACCTGAATGTCCTTATTACAAGAATTTTGCTGTGCTTATTGGTCATATGATGCGCCGTCCTGTCGTGCTGAGAATGCCGGCAGCACCACTGAATTTTATGCTCGGCGAAATGGCTTCCGTACTGCTACAGGGGCCGAAGATTACTTCCAGCCGGCTGCAGGACAGCGGTTTTACTTTCAGCTTTCCTGGCTTGCGTAGCGCACTCATTGACTTGATATAAGCGATACAGGGGTTCACGAGGAGGACACCCGAAGCTGATTCTCCGCGGTATCGCGGAGTGTGATCGGGGCCTGGAGGAAGTATATGGAAGTGCAAACATCCCTCGAAGCAATAAAAACCGGGCTGAATGAATGCGTGATAGGCGGGCCAAAAGCCGGGTGGGCTTTCCGGGACCGTCGGCCGCAGGGATGCGGGCGTCCGAGCCTACAGGGATGTATTCACGGCGTGTCCCGGAAAGCCCACCCGGCTTCTGGTCTTCAGGTGCAGTGGTTGTCCAGATATCATTAGGAGCAAGAGTTCGCTGCTGGCTAGTTTGCGGTAGAGGACAACCAAAGTGGGTATTGGCTCAAATATGCGATCCACCACAAGGTTAGGGGCGTAACAGTAGCGAATGGTTCAAAACCTCGTTGAATCTGTCGTATTCAGTATCAGGTGAATTGGATAGTAACGCACTGAAGGCTCCCTATGTTTCGTTCAATGTTGGCAAAGGCCCCGTCGCCGCATTCTTGCCGTTATCAGCTTGTGGGATTTGCAGGCTGGTTTATTCTCACGTTTATAGCTGCTGCTGCGGGCGCACTTGCTTCGCTTGCGGCCGGTGATTTTTACGAGCAGCTTGAGCGTCCCGACTGGGCTCCCCCGGGATGGTTGTTCGGACCAGTCTGGACAATGTTGTATGTGACGATGGCTATTTCCGTATGGCTTGTTTGGCGTCTGGGCAAGCTTGCGCGTAAGCGTATTGCGCTAGTGTTATTCGTTCTGCAATTGGCGGCAAACAGCCTTTGGACGTGGCTGTTTTTTGCGTGGCATCAGGGTGCATTGGCGTTTGCGGAAATACTGGTGTTATGGATTCTACTTGCAGGAACTATTAGGATCTTCTGGACTTTGCAGAGATTTGCAGCTGTCCTGTTGATGCCTTACCTGGCGTGGGTGACGTTTGCGACTATGTTGTGCCTGTCGGTCTGGTTGCTCAACCCCGCAACACTTTCCTGAAGGAGATTCCAGCTCGCAGGCTTTGTCGCCAAAGCGAATATAGCGGTCTCCACTTTATAATAGGGGCTGCAGAACGCGGTAGAACCAGCTGCTCATTACTATTGGCGCATCAAGCGTCGAGAGACACAGGCAATCTCCATCCTGCGAGGCCACCGGCCGATGCTTTTCCCCCGCAGTCCGCACAATAAAATCACCGGTATTGTATTTATCGTCGTGGTCAGAAAAACTGCCCTTGATAACAACAGTAATTTCGTCTCCTCGATGGCGGTGATGGGGCACACTGCATCCGGCCATGATATGGAATAGAGTGGTCTCGCGCTTCGGATCAATGTTCAGATTGCTGTAACGAAAACTTTTGCCAATCCTGCGCCACTTGAGGCTCTCGAGATTGCCGCGGGCAAGTTTTTGCAAGGGTTTTGGCAGGGATGCTAGTTGTTTGCTTTGTGCCTTGCTTTCCGCCTTGTTACCGGAAGGGTCTGAGTCTGCTACAGGAGCAAGGTGAAGTAAAGTTTCGACGCGGGCCAGCAGAAGCTCGAAGTCTGCGCTTGATACAGCAAGCGGTGTCTGGAGCAGGAAGATTTCAGTTCCAAGCGCTGTCAATTCTCTGATCTTGAGTCGGCAACCAGCGCAATAATGCAGGTGGGATGCCACGCAAAGCGCCTGTGCTTCTGGCAGGCTGCCTGCGGCGTAGTCGGTCAGAAACCGGGTGTCGGGATGGTATTTCACCATAACATTCTGTGCCTCTGAGTAAAGTGTTAGCGATCCACCAGCAATTTCAATTTATTAAGTGCGAGCCTTACACGTGATTTCACAGTGCCAAGCGGCAACTGTAATTCTTCCGCAACTTCCGTATGGGACTTGTCTTCAAGGTAAACCTTGCGCAGGACTTCTGCCTGTTCCTCGGGCAACGTCTCCAGCGCTTCCTGTAGCACTTTGCCGCTGCGCTCCTGCGACACAATATTAAAGACGTCACTCTGTTCATCTTCAAACCAGATATCTTCCATATCCAGTGTGTTGTCATCTTCAGCGGGCTGCAAGGACACCATGTTCACGACATGCCGCGCGGTTTTGCGCAGCAGATCGATACGCATGTTGCGCGCTATCGTAAATATCCAGGTGCCAGGACTCGCCAGCCGCGCATCGAAACTCGCCGCTTTCATCCATACCTTGAGCATGGTTTCCTGCACAAGCTCTTCCGCAAACACGTCTGTTTGCTCCAGTCCTGGCACCTTGAAGGCATAGGACTTGATCAGCGGCGCGAAATGTTCATACAGCGCACGGAAGGCAACTCTATCCTGATTGTCGGCTATGCGCTGCAGGCATTCGGTCCATTGACTGCCCATGTCTCCGGCGGGGAGTTCAGGGTTCAGCACTTCTGTATCTGCTTCCATGGATCTCACAATCTTGGCGTCAAGCAGATTATAGTAGCCTGCCCGCCGCGGTTCTGGGTGATTAGTACGAAAAAT
>CAIYIP010000105.1 GCA_903926285.1 uncultured Gammaproteobacteria bacterium | reverse complement strand
GCCCAGAGCGACGGCTGGTTCGTCATTCCGCAATTTTTTGGTTTTGTCGTATTTCTGATTGCAGGCCTCGCAGAATCCAAACGCTGGCCTTTCGATTTAGCCGAGGGTGAATCCGAAATCGTTTCCGGTTTCAACACGGAATATTCCGGCATGAAGTTTGGCTTGTTCTTCGTGGGTGAATACATTGGCATGCTGTTCCTTTCTGCATTGATCCCTGTTTTGTTCTTTGGTGGCTGGCATGCTCCATTTGGTCTGGAATTCGGTAACGAGATTATTTCTGGTCTGTTCTGGATGGGCTTGAAAACCAGTTTCTTTATATTCTTTTTCATTCTGGTGCGAGCTGCCCTGGTGCGTCCGCGTTACGACCAGCTCATGTCTTATGGCTGGCTGGTGATGTTGCCGCTGTCGCTGCTCAACCTGCTGATAACCGGCGCTGTTGTGCTGTATCAAGGGAGTTAAAGGCGAATGTTTACTGCGATTGGCAAACAGGTACACGTCATCTGGACACAGATAGTTTCGCTGTGGCTGGTGTTTACCCATATTTTCAAGAAGGCGGATACAGTGGAATATCCGGATGTAATGCCCTACATGTTTCCGCGCTGGCGCGGTCGCATCATTCTGACCCGTGATCCTGACGGAGAAGAGCGCTGCGTGGCTTGTAACCTTTGCGCTGTTGCGTGCCCTGTGGATTGTATCGCATTACAAAAAACCGAAGACGAGCATGGCCGTTGGTATCCTGAATTTTTCCGCATCAATTTTTCGCGCTGCATCATGTGTGGTTTCTGTGAAGAAGCCTGCCCGACGCATGCAATCCAGCTGACCCCCGATTTTGAAATGGCCGAATATGTGCGCCAGGACATGGTGTGGGAAAAAGAGCACATGCTGATCAACGGCACAGGCAAGTACCACGACTATAACTTCTACAAAATCGCCGGTAAAAGTATCGGTGGCAAAGGCAAGGGCGAAGCGCGTGATGAATTACCGCCCGTAGACCGCAGGAGTTTGCTGCCATGATGTATCTTTTCTACGGCTCTGCGTTTGTATCCATTGTTGCGACTTTGCTGACGATTACCCGGATTAACGTTGTGCATGCACTGTTGTATTTCATCACGTCGCTGCTCGCCCTTGCAGTGATCTTCTACAGTCTTGGCGCCCATTTTGCCGCTGCACTGGAAGTGATTGTTTACGCAGGCGCGATCATGGTGATGTTCCTGTTTGTCATGATGATGCTGAATTTGGGTAAAACCACAGAGGAGCAGGAACGCGTGTGGATGCAACCAGGGATCTGGATTGGACCCGCAATTCTGACTGCGCCGCTGCTGGTTGAGTTACTGATGGTGATCAATACCACCGGGCAAACCATGGCACATACTGTTGTTGCCGCCAAAGATGTTGGTATCGACTTGTTCGGACCGTATGTGCTCGCAGTGGAACTGGCTTCGATGCTGCTGCTTGCTGGTCTGGTGGGCGCTTTCCATCTGGCCCGAAAATAATTAGCAAAAAAATAACTAGCAAAAAGAAACGTCACCGGACTTCAATTTATGCCTGTTGAAATGCAAATAATACCAATGGAACACGGCCTGATCCTGGCCGCGATCCTTTTTGTACTGGGAGTCATCGGCGTGTTAACCCGCCGTAATCTCGTCTTTGTACTCTTGTCACTGGAAATCATCCTCAATGCTACTGCACTGGCATTTGTTGTGGCTGGTTCACGCTGGGGCGAAAGCGACGGCCAGATTATGTTTCTGATGATTATCAGCCTGGCAGCTGCCGAAGTGGCGATTGGTCTGGGACTGGTGCTGCAATTGTTCCATCGCTACAAGACTCTGGATCTTAATGTCCTGAGCAAGATGAAGGGTTAAGGAGAGTAGACTGATGCTGGACATGTTGTGGTTAGTGCCGACCATCCCCCTGATTGGCTTTCTGATTCTTACTCTCACCGCAGGCAAATTGCCTGAAGTGCCCGCTGCCATCGTTGGCGCCGGATCTATTGGTTTGTCGTTTCTTGTTGCTTTGCTCGCTGGCCTTGAGTTCATGTCCAGTGAAGTTGAATCCTTTTCGCAGAATCTCTGGACCTGGATGTCTGTCGGTGCTTTTGAAGCCGGCTTCAGCCTGTATCTGGATGGCGTATCGCTTGTGATGATGTTCATCATTACCGGTATCGGTTTCCTGATTCATGTTTATGCCACTGGCTATATGCACGACGATCCAAGTTACGCGCGCTTTTTTGCCTACATGAACCTGTTTGTATCCGCGATGCTGATTCTGGTTCTTGGTGACAACCTGCTGTTGCTGTTCATGGGTTGGGAAGGCGTGGGTCTCTGTTCTTACCTGCTCATCGGTTTCTGGTATACCGATACCTATAACGGCTACTGCGCACGCAAGGCATTTGTGGTGACAAGGGTAGGGGATGCGTCGATGGCGCTGGGCTTGTTTCTGCTATTTGTCAGCGTAGGTACTTTGAACATCCAGGAAGCAATGGTTGCAGCCCAGGCCCAATGGACTCCAGGTGCAGGCATTGCCACAGCGGTTACCCTGTTACTTCTCGGTGGTGCGGTTGGTAAATCTGCGCAGCTGCCATTACAAACATGGTTGCCTGATGCCATGGCAGGCCCGACACCTATCTCGGCGTTGATCCATGCCGCAACGATGGTGACCGCTGGTGTTTATCTGATCGCACGTACTCATGTGCTTTATATGCTGGCACCGGAAGTGCAGCACCTGGTGGGGATAATTGGTGCAATCACCTTGCTGATTGCCGGCTTCACAGCGTTGACACAAAGCGACATCAAGAAGGTTCTCGCATTCTCAACCATGAGTCAGATCGGCTATATGTTTCTGGCGCTCGGCGTTGGTGCCTGGAGCAGTGCAATTTTCCATCTGATGACTCACGCTTTCTTCAAGGCACTGCTGTTCCTTACCGCAGGATCCATCATCTTGGCCATGCATCATGAGCAGAATATCTTCAAGATGGGTGGACTGCGCAAGGACCTTCCATGGTCACATGCCTTATTCCTGATCGGCACCGTTGCACTTGTTGCCTTGCCGTTTACTTCAGGGTTTTTCAGCAAGGAAGAAATTCTTGCGAGTGCGCTGGCTCATGGTGATGATGCTTATATCCTCTGGATTGCTGGTGTTGCTGGCGCATTCATGACAGGGCTCTACAGCTTTCGGCTTTACTTCCTCGTTTTCTGGGGCAAGAAAACCCACGATGGCCATGAAGTAATGGGCTTGCATCTGCAAGGTCCTCTGGTGGTGCTGGCTGTGCTGTCGTTGATCGGCGGTTACTTCACGATTCCTGTTGAATCGGTGTTTCCGGAACCCGAAGAACATCATCCGTCAGTATTCTACCAAGCCATCATGATTGGCTTGCCAATTCTGGGTATTCTGATCGCCTACTTGGTATTCGTAAAAAAATTGATCAATACCGAAAGACTGGCTGGCTCGGGCTTCGGCAAGATGTTGCATCACTTCTGGTTTACCCAGTGGGGCATGGACTGGTTGTACGACACCATCATCGTCAAGCCTTATGTAGGTCTCGCCAAATTTAATAAAAACGATTTTATTGATTCCATCTATAACGGCACCGCCAGACTCACACTTGTTCTGCATGGACTCGTGAGCGATACCCAGACCGGGCAACTGCGCTGGTATGCCATCACCGTTGCCTGCGGACTGTTACTCCTGGTCAGCATAGGAGTATTGTTATGATTCTGGTGTGGTTGATGCTTATTCTGTTCGCCGGCGGCATTGGAGCCTGGCTGGCTGAGAGCAGAGGTTCTGAACATCCACGCGTCGTGGCCTTGTGTGCCATCCTGCTGGACTTGTTTCTTGTTGTAATGATGCTCGTTGCGCCTGAGGCCATAGGTCTGAGTGCCGATACTGTCGCGCAGCTTGGACAGAGTGGCGACTGGCTCGTGCTCTACCAGGCAGACTGGATTCCACGCTTTGGTGTGAGTTTCATTTTTGGTGCAGACGGCCTTTCGTTGTTGCTCATTCTGCTTACCGTATTTCTCGGACTGATGGCTCTGGGTTCTGCTTGGGGTGAAATCCATGAACGCAGTGGTTTCTTCTATTTCAATCTGTTGTGGACTCTCGCTGGTGTATTGGGTGTATTCACAGCGCTTGACCTCTTCCTGTTCTTCTTCTTCTGGGAAGTCATGCTGATCCCGATGTATTTCATCATTGCGATCTGGGGTCATGAGAACAAAGCCTATGCCGCGATGAAGTTTTTTATCTTCACTCAGGTGAGTGGTCTTCTGATGCTGTTGAGCATCCTGGTACTTGCCTATTACCACTACCTCGGCACTGGCACTGTCTCCTTCAGTTATTTCGATCTGCTGGGTACGGAAATTCCACCGGAAATATCCATGCTGGTCATGCTCGGCTTCTTTCTTGCATTTGCTACCAAGCTGCCTGCAGTACCGATGCATAACTGGCTGCCCGATGCGCATTCGCAGGCACCTACCGCTGGCTCAGTCATCCTGGCCGGTATTCTGTTGAAGACAGGAGCGTACGGGCTGATCAGATTTGCTGTGCCCCTGTTTCCTGAAGAGAGCTTCTCGTTTGCGCCGGTTGCGATAACGATGGGTGTAATCAGTATTCTTTACACTGCAGTGGTTGCTTTTGCGCAGACTGACCTGAAGCGCCTTATTGCCTACACATCCGTAAGCCACATGGGTTTCGTAATTGTGGGTGTGTATTCCTGGAATGCCCAGGGCTTGCAGGGAGCTGTAATGACAATGCTGGCCCACGGCTTCAGTGCTGCGGCGCTATTTATGCTCGCGGGTGGCTTACAACATCGTATTCATACCCGCGACATGGACAAGATGGGTGGCCTCTGGGGTGTGGCACCCAGGATGGGTTTCATGGCGCTATTTTTCACGGTAGCAGCGGTGGGTATGCCGGGTTTGGGCAACTTCGTAGGTGAGTTCCTGGTGCTGCTCGGAAGCTTCCAGGTGAATGTCCTGGCAACTTCGTTTGCCGCACTCGGCCTTGTGGTTGCAGCCGTGTATTCACTTATCGTGATCCAGAAAGTGTTTCACGGTAAAAACAAGAACAACTACGTAATGGCTGATCTGAGTACTGTCGAGATGTTGTGTTTCGGGCTGATGATGATCGGACTTATCTGGATGG
>CAIYIP010000104.1 GCA_903926285.1 uncultured Gammaproteobacteria bacterium | reverse complement strand
TTATGCAGAGGGGCTGACTCAGGATCACCGCCACTGTAGCGACTTATTAAATGCAGGCTCGCCACTGGCACATAGAGCTTGGTGCCTTCCGCATATTCAAGAACCAGAAATTCGGTCAGTTGTCCTTCCACGTCGAATGTGGTCAGGCCCAGGTACCGGCCGACACCATGATCAACATGAACCACGGGAGCACCATGATTCAATTCGGTAAGGCTTTTGACGATGAAGTCAGTGTTGTCAGCAAACTTGCCACGCCGGCGCTGCTGGCTCACATGATGAATAAAGAGCTGGTTTTCTGTAATGGCTATCAAAGGCGGATCTTGCAGCCAAAGTCCAGATTCCAGGGGCGCAACGGTTATGCTCAGGCCGGGTACTTCCTTGTTCCAGTCTTGCCAGCTTGAAACTACGGACGGTTTCACCTGTATTCGTTGCAGCAGCTCGAGCATGGTTTCGCGACGACCCGCCGAATCGCAGCAAAACAAAATCGGGGTTTGCGCCTGTTGCAGCAGAAACTGTTGCAAGTGGACAAGCGGTTGCTCGGTTTTGGGTTCAACTGCAAGATCGGGGAAAGTGTTGGTCTGCAAATTGAACACGCCAGCACCGGCATCGCGTTGTGGTGTATACATTTGCGTTAATGGCAGAGGTTTTATGTTGGCAAATAATTCGTCGACTGCCAGAAACAATTGGTCAGGTGGCAACAAAGGCCGTTCTGGATCCACGCCGTGCTCATCAAAGCGCGATCTGATTTCACGCCAGAACTCTTCAGCGCCAGAGACAATGTCGCCATACGACATACATTGCACTTGTGCCGGAAGATACGTGAACAATGAGACCAATTGTGGAAAAAACAACGGGAGATAATATTCGATGCCGGCACTCGCAAGTCCCTTGGAAATATCTTCATACAAGGGGCACCTGCGAACGTCTACCGCAAAAGCTTCCCGGAACGCTTGCCGGAAGCTGGCAATAGCTGCGGGATGCAACGGATATTCGCGTCCTGGCAAGAGCCTGACTTCCTGGACCTTCTCGCTGGAAATCTGCGTTTCCGGAGCAAACTGGCGCAGGCTGTCGATGACATCATCAAAGAGTTCGATGCGATAAGGCATGGCACTGCCCATCGGAAAAAGATCCATGATGGCGCCGCGTACGGCAAACTCCCCATGTTCATATACTGAATCCACGCATTGATAACCGGCACTTTCCAGCGTCCTGCGCATTTCTGCGATGGAAAATTTTTGCCCGGTCTTCAACACCAGACTGTTTGCAGTCATATAACTACAGGGTGGCAAGCGGTGAAGCAGGGTGGTTACAGAAAGAATCAGGACGCCGTGTTTGACCTGGGGCAACAGGTGCAGGGTTTCCAGGCGGTGCGAAATAATATCCTGATGCGGAGAAAAATTATCATAAGGCAGCGTTTCCCAGTCCGGAAATTCCAGTATGGTGAAATGGCTACTGGTGTTACTGTCGAGAAAAAACTGGAGCTCGGAGTGAATGCGCTCCGCCTGGCGTGAATTTTCCGTGATCACCAGTGTAAGTCCCTGGTAATTACTGGCAGCTCTGGCCAGTGCAAGGCTGGGTGCTGCGCCCTGCAACCCGCCCCAATACTGCCTTGAGCCAGCAACTGGTGGCTTCGGAGGATTATTTACATTCAAGGTACTCAACTGCGGCTCCAGAAAACGCGAGGGCGCAGTATAAACCATGAGTGAATAGATTATTGTAGTGAAACCAGTCCTTTGAATTGGACTTCTCCCAAAGCCGCAAGGATAATAAGCCGGGTTTTAAAGGCAGAAAAAGGAAGCAAACGTGGTCAGACCAAATATTGATGAAGGATTCTTCACCGACTGGAAACAACGTGAAGCTCTGGCCCAGGAAATGGTGCCGGTTTTAGGGAGTCTGGAGCATGAAAAGGGTATACAGATTTTTCTGTACGGCAGAACCCTTAATAATCGCTCCGTTGCCAATATAATGAAATCGCATCGCAGAGTGCGGCAGATGGCCAGGAATGAGTTGTCCGAGTTCGAAAGCCATCCCGTTTTGCTCGCAATGGCCAAGCTAAATCTCTGCCCCTGTCAGATAGATTTGGGCAAGCTGACCATTGGCTTCATGCTGCAAGCTGAGGGCGGCAAGGGGCTGGACGTCGATGTGTATGTCGCCAAAGAGCTGGCACATCTGGTCAACAGAGACCACAAACCGATCGCTAAGCCTACCGATATCATCCTCTACGGCTTTGGTCGTATCGGCCGCCTAGTTACGCGCCTTTTGCTCGAACAAACCGGCAACCGCGAAGTGATGCGTTTGCGTGCTGTGGTGGTTCGTAAAACCGGCGATGGTGATTTGCAGAAGCGCGTGAATCTGCTGCGTAATGATTCTGTCCATGGTTCCTTCGAAGGCACAGTGCGTGTCGACGAGGAAAACAACCGCATTATCGCCAATGGCAACATCATCCACTTCATCAGTTCCGACAGCCCTGACAGCATCGATTACACCCAGTATGGTATCGAGGATGCACTCGTCATCGATAACACCGGTAAGTGGCGGGATGAAGCTGGGCTATCCTTGCATCTCAAATCAAAAGGGGTGAGCAAGGTCATGCTGACTGCTCCGGGCAAGGGCAATCTCAAGAACATCGTGTGTGGCATCAACCATGACATGATCGAGCCGGACGATAAAATCATCACCGCGGCTTCGTGCACAACAAACGCCATTGCACCTGTGTTGAAGCTGATTCATGAGCGCTGGGGCGTTGTGCATGGCCATGTTGAAACTGTTCACGCTTACACCAATGACCAGAATCTGATCGACAATTTCCACAAAGCGGATCGCCGTGGCCGTAGTGCTGCCTTGAACATGGTGTTGACCGAGACGGGCGCGGCAAAAGCCGTTGCCAAGGCAGTGCCGGAGCTGGCAGGCAAATTAACGGGTAATGCCGTGCGTGTGCCAGTCGCCAATGTCTCGATGGCTATCCTCAATCTGACACTTGTAACCAGCTGCACCAAGAATGACATTAACGAATATCTGCGCCGCATTGCACTCCATTCCCCGTTGCAGAATCAGCTGGGCTATACAGAATCCCCGGATGCGGTATCCAGCGACTTCGTTGGTTCACGTGAAGCGGCCATTCTTGATGCAACTGCCACGATCAGTAATGGCAAAAATCTCGTGCTCTATCTGTGGTATGACAATGAATTTGGCTACTCTAACCAGGTAGTACGCATGGTTGCAAAAATGGCAGGAGTGAACCATCTCTCTTACCCGGAAAACGAGAGCATGGACAATTAATTGACTCTCAAGCAGCCAAACAAAGCGCTCGTTGTTTCTGCAACGGGCGCTTTTTTGTTTCTGATACTTGTGTTTTTGCTGCCCGAGAAAACCCAAATCCGGACAATCCGTGGCGCCACGATGGGCACGACATGGAGCGTGCAGATTAGTTCAGCAGCTTCTTCTGTCCTGCAAAAAACCGGACATGAGCTGGAAGTCCTGTTACACCACTTCGACGCCGATGTGTACTCGACATGGAACAAGAACTCGGAGCTTAGCAGGTTAAATGCCAGCGCAATTGGAGAAAGTTTCAAGGTGTCGCCGGAGCTAATGGCTGTGCTGGCAATGTCCAAGGTTTTGCATGCTGCAACACACCAGACGTTCGATATCACCATCGGGCCTTTGGTAAACCTGTGGGGCTTTGGTCCAGAAGAAATGCCGGTGCAAGTACCCGAAGCAGCTGTTATAGCTCAGCACCAGCAGCAAATGGGGATAGATGATTTGGTGCTGGACGCAAAAACCGGGACAGTTGTGAAAAATAGGCCTTTGACCCTGGATCTGTCCGCCATAGCAAAAGGTTATGCAGTGGATGAAGCAGCGAGGCTACTCGTACAAAACGGCTACACGTCATTTCTGGTCGAAATCGGCGGCGAAATCAGAACTCAGGGTTTGCGGCCTGATAACAAGCCCTGGGTAATCGCTATTGAGACTCCTCTCACTGATGTGCGGGCTCCTTATGCGGCGATCGCAAATTATGGAGAGGCAATAGCGGTCGCGGGTTCTGGCGATTACCGTAATTTCCGCGAAATCAATGGCGCTCGATATTCGCATGAAATTGATCCTCGTACTGGTTATCCAATCGCGCATAACCTGGCAGCAGTCACTGTCATATCTGATTCAGCAGCAAAGGCCGATGCCTGGGCTACTGCCCTCATGGTGCTTGGACCCGAGGATGGAAAAGTACTGGCAGATAGTGAGAATCTCGCTGCCTACTTTATACTGCGGGACGGTGCTGTGCTCCAACACAGGTATACTGCAGCATTTGCGCGTTTTCTTTATCCGAAGCAAGGAATCTGAGCATGGTTCGAAACAGTTTTGATCTCATCGTGATTGGCAGTGGTCCAGCTGGCGAATCAGCGGCCATGAACGCAGTAAAGGCCGGTAAAAAAGTAGCAATGATTTGTGACAAACCCAAGCCGGGTGGTAACTGCACCTATTTAGGGACCATCCCTTCGAAAGCCTTGCGTCACGGCGTTAAGCAAGTGATGCAGTTCAACTCAAATCCCATGTTTCGCGAATTCGGTGAAGTGCGCAAGGTTACCTTCCCGCAACTCCTCAAACACGCCAACAGAGTTGTTGAAGAACAGGGCGCGTTACGCACAGATTTCTATCAGCGCAATCAGGTGCCCATTTTCGAGGGTATTGCGACTTTTAATGATGCAAACAACATCACTGTCACCAAGGGCAAGATCAAAACCAGACTGACGGCAGATTATTTCATCATCGCAACGGGTTCTCGGCCCTATCGTCCCGAGAATGTCGACTTTGACCACAAGCTGGTTTTTGACAGCGACACCATTCTTAATCTCAAGCACGCGCCACGCAAGGTAACAATAATCGGGGCAGGTGTAATTGGTTGCGAATATGCGTCCATTTTTGGCGGCCTGGGTACCAAGGTCGAACTGATTAACCCGGCAGTGTCACTGTTGTCATTTCTCGACACGGAAATTTCCGAAGCGCTCACTTATCACTTGCGTAATGTCAGCGTGCGGTGCAGACATCAGGAGCATTTCAGCAAGATGGAATATCACGATGACCATATCATCACGTATCTTGAATCCGGCAAAAAAATAAAAAGTGATATCGTGCTGTGGGCCAATGGACGTACCGGCAATACGGATAAACTCGATCTGGAAAATGTCGGGCTGACGGCAAACCGACGTGGACAGCTGCTGGTCAACGATCATTACCAGACTGCTGTGAGTAATATCTATGCTGCAGGTGATGTTATCGGTTCACCTGCGCTGGCCAGCGCGGCCTATGATCAGGGCAGGGCAGCAAGCAACGCCATCGTAGAGCCGGATGAATTTCGACCGCTTACAGAAATACCGAGCGGCATCTATACCATTCCGGAAATCAGTACCATCGGCCTGAGTGAGCAGCAGCTTACTGAACAGAAAATTCCGTATGAAGTCGGTAAAGCCTTTTTCCGCAATATCGCGCGTGCGCAGATAACGGGCGATGAAGTGGGCATGCTCAAAATAATTTTCCATTTTGATACGCTCGAAATACTTGGGATACACTGTTTTGGGGACCAGGCTTCCGAGATTGTCCACATTGGCCAGGCGATCATGAATCAGAAAGAAGGCTCCAATACTTTGCGGTATTTCCTCAACACCACATTTAACTATCCCACGATGGCCGAGGCTTATAAAGTGGCTGCACTGGACGGGATCAACAGAGTTT
>CAIYIP010000103.1 GCA_903926285.1 uncultured Gammaproteobacteria bacterium | reverse complement strand
CTGGAGCGGACAATGCCAGTGCGGCAAATGCTGTAGTGCTAGACCCTGCGCAAGCGCATCTCCACACGATCATGGGTGCCAGAACAGAAATAAGTTGAAGCCGCACGTGCTGGCGACCAGGCTGCTGCGGTCAGTGCAGCCCTCGGTGTGCAGGCAGAAACTCTGGAAAATGCTTAAAGTTGAGGTAAAGATATGACTGCCGCGGCAAAAATAATCAAAGCAAGCCCCAAGGCTGCAAGAAAAAGCCAACAGGCGCCTGTACGAACGCAGGCAAAAAATATAGCGAAAGTGGAAAAAACGGCGCCAGCAGAAATAGCTGCGCCTGTGGTAGAAGTTGTGGCGAACGACATGGTTATGACTCGGCCACGCGACACCGGCGACAGGATTCTTTTGCCAGCACGGATGGAGATGTCTTCGCTGCATGAAGCCTATGAGTTATTGCTAAGCAAGTACCCGCCAATACACGCCAAATACATTCTGGATGGCGCGTTGCTTAGTGTTATAGACATGGCGGGCATTCAGTTGTTGATCAGCTTTATCCGCAGTGTTACGGCCACAGGCTGCAAAGTGGAATGGGATAACTATTCGGTTCAGGTGTATCAGTTGGCAAGTGAGCTTGGTGTCGCCAGCCAGTTGGGGGATTAGATGGCGGAGTCCACCGGCGAGTGTTACGAAAATTTACAGATGTGTGAAAAATTGTGCACTCTACGTGCCTCGCAGCTTGGGGCCAGTGATCTCCTTGCCGAGCTCAGACAGATAATTATCGGCCTGCAATTTCATGATGAACTAACCCAACGCTTAACGCATATTCAGGTCTCGCTGAAATTGCTTCAGGACCAATCAACTCGCGTATCCAAACCTGATTTTGACAGCGAAAAGTTGCTTTCGACGGTTTCAGGCATTTTCAGCAGTGGCGCTGAATTCAAGCAACTCGGAAAAATGTTTCCTGAATATAACGCGGCTAATGACACTGACTTGATCGAATGGTGTTAGACAGGGAAGACAGTATGAACGCCAAAACTATTGCCCTGCTTGAGTTGAGTAACGCCGACTTCAATAATATTCGCACGCTGGTGCACGAAAATACTGGTATTGCGCTGTCGCCAGCAAAAAGGGAGCTGGTCAAGCGGCGTTTCTCACCCCGCCTGCGTGCATTGGACCTGCCTTCTTTTGGCGCTTACGTCGATTACCTGCGGAGCAATTTCGCTCAGGAAGGCAACTACTTCTGCAATGCGATTACTACGAATCTCACGTCCTTCTACCGCGAAAACCATCATTTTGAATTGCTGCAAAAACAAGTATTGCCGCAGTTGTTGAAAACGAAGCGTCAGGGCGAACGAATTCGCATCTGGTCAGCTGGCTGCGCTACCGGTCAGGAAGCGTATTGCCTGGCGATTACGCTATTGAAGAATATCAGCGACACCCAGCGCCGCGATGTAAAAATCCTGGCGACAGACCTTGATGAAAATTGTCTTGCCATTGCACGCAAAGGCGCCTATCCGAATAAGGAGTTCGGCACCGTAAGTCCTGACATCCTTAATAACTATTTCGCGCCTGAAATAGTCGGTACCGGCCAAAAGGCCAAAAGCTGTTATACCGCGAGCCATAAACTCAAGGAACTCATTACGTTCAACAAGCTCAACCTGATGGAGCCATGGCCTATGAAAGGCCAGTTCGATGTGATTTTCTGTCGTAATGTATTTATTTATTTCGACAAGGAAACACAGCTGCAGTTATTGCGCGGGTTTGCAGCGCTGCAGCAGCCCGGCAGTTATCTGTGTATAGGACACTCCGAAATCATTCCCAATCCGGCGCAACTTGGCTATCAGTTGATAGGCAAGACTGCATATCGCAAAAAGCAGGCCTGAGATTATGTTGGCCGGCAGACCTGGATATGGGTACGTGCGACGTTACTACGATGTAACGAACAAATGTTATGCGGCAAAAATCCTGCCGGGTGAGTTTTTTGTTACGAACAAAGCGGAAATGATTACAACGGTGTTGGGTTCGTGTGTCTCCGCATGTGTTTATGACACTCAGTATAACTATGGCGGGATGAATCATTTCATGTTGCCAGAAGCAGAACATGACGCTTCTTCAGCACGTTATGGTTTGTTTGCAATGGAAAGCCTGATCAACGAAATCCTGAAACTTGGCTGCAAAAAGCAAAATCTCAGGGCCAAGCTATTTGGTGGTGGCCAGATCATTGGCAGTATGACTGACATTGGCCAGAAAAATATCAGATTCGCCAGAAAGTTTTTATTCACTGAAGGCATACCGCTCGAAAGCTCCGACCTGGGTTTAGGCTTTCCGCGCAAGGTCAATTTTTTTCCGGCAACCGGCAAGGTGATGGTAAAACGTTTGCAGTCACTCAAGAACACCACGATCGACGACCGCGAGTTGCTTTACATGCAGAACCTGGCCAAAGGCGATATTTTTGGCGAGATCGATCTTTTTTAATTTTCAAGGCAGTAGTGTTATGTCAACCCAGGCCAAGACCAAAGTATTAATCGTCGATGATTCTGCGGTCGTGCGCAAATTATTGACCAGTCTGATTAATTCGGATCCTTGCCTTGAAGTGGTCGGTACCGCAGTTGACGCCTACATGGCCAGGGAAAAAATCAAGCTGTTGAAGCCTGATGTATTAACGCTGGATGTTGAAATGCCAAAAATGGATGGCATTACTTTTCTGTCGAATCTCATGCGCCTGCATCCAATGCCAGTGGTGATGGTTTCTACTCTCACTGAAAAAGGCGCAGCAGTTACGCTGGATGCACTCAACTACGGTGCGGTGGATTTTGTCTGCAAACCAACTATCGATATTACCAATACCTTTGATGATTATGCGGAATGCCTGATTGCCAAAATCAAGATGGCAGCCAAGGCACGCGTCCGTCCGTACACGGGCACTCGGCAAGCCGCTCTGCTGGAAGGCGGCGCGGGCAAGGTTGCGGTGCGTTACCACATTGATGATGTTATGCCGGAGAATTCGCGCGTACGCAATTTCAAGACTACGGACAAGCTGATTGCGATTGGGGCTTCCACCGGTGGCACCGAAGCGATCAGGGAAGTGCTGGAGCTGTTCCCGGTTGATGTGCCGGGGATCGTAATTGCACAGCATATACCTGCCTCATTCAGCAAGGCTTTTGCCGATAGGGTAAACACACACTGTGCGATCACCGTTGCGGAAGCGCGCGATGGTGACATGATCCTGCCGGGTCATGCCTATATCGCGCCGGGCGACCGTCATCTGATGGTGGTACGTGATGGTGCGCGCTGGCGTTGCCGGCTCAGCGATGAAGTTCCGGTGAACCGGCACAAACCCAGCGTCGATGTATTGTTTCGCTCGGTTGCAGTTAATGCCGGCATTAATTCTATCGGGATAATCCTGACAGGCATGGGTAAGGACGGAGCCCAGGGACTCAAAGACATGGCAGATTCCGGCGCCCATACTATCGCCCAGGATGAAGCCTCAAGCGTGGTGTGGGGCATGCCAGGCGCTGCCGTGGAAATTGGTGCCTGCAAGGAAGTGCTGCCTTTGCACAGAGTCAGCCAGCGTGTGCTGAATATTCTGGCTACGCTGTAGCTGACTAGTACTGACGTTGCCGCTGATGAACATATCATCGCCGGGCAGCGGCGGGGATTGCGGAGCGGGCACGCTGCGATACCACAGGCCGTTGCTTGAGTCTTCTGAACCACTTGGTTCTGACGCATCAGAATTAAGCAAAAAACACCAATTAATGCTGGGCAGCCAACTCGCTTTAGCTGGATAATCCGCCCGCCATGTTCGCTGCCAGGCTGACATGCCAAATGCCGGATGCATTGCCTTCGGCTTATAAAAATAGGCACTACCAACAATTCTCAGGGGCTTTCAAAGGACATTCATATGAAGAAAATTTTTACTACTCGTACCTTAAGTGCTGCAATCCTCTTGTCACTCGGGGTGCAGGGTCCGGCTTATGCACAGTCATTGCAAAACGGGCCGGATTTTCTTCGGGCGGGTGCAAACATCGGCCAGATCAACAAAGGCGATGAAACCTACGATCCCTATGAGCTCGCGCACGGTTTTGTGATGAATTACCTCGACCCGGAAACTCAGCGTACGAGCACAATGGCATTCGAAGCGCCGCAGAGCGAAGGCATAATCGACGTGCGAATTATGGTCAAGGCCGATGGCAGCGTCGACAACGTGGAGCTGCTCGGCGGTTTTTATGATGACAAATTCCGCGAGGAAGCTCTCGCAGGCATCAGTGGCAGTACTTTCACTCCGGCCACTGCCGGTGGCATGCCAGTCGAGTGGCCAGCGCTTGAAATGCGTATTATTTCCCGCGGCCCGATATTGCCAGGCCTTACTGCCGACATGAAGGCAGGCTTCGAGAAACTGATAGAGTTGAACACCGAGAAAAACTTCACCGAGGCGGAAACGCTTGCAAATGACTTGCTTACCAACGAGGCCACTACTCTGTTCGATTATGCCTTGCTGCAGGACCAGCTCGCTACAGTGTATATGAATACCGACCGTCTCCCTGAAGCGCTGATCGCGATGCGTAATGCAACGTCCAGCAGCAAGGCAGCACCTCCTATATTGCCGGGCGCTACCCGCCTTGCCGAAAATGTGGATAGCTACATTGATGAATACCTGTTGCCAGAGCTGTTTGCCACGAGTCTTGAAAAAAGGGCGCTGCTTGCGCTGGCACTGAACCAGACGGGTGAAGCAATCAACACCTTTGCCGAGGTTGAAGCGCGCAGAACTGTTGCTGCCGATAATCCCTTGAAATTACAGATTGAATCGGTCAAGACCAAACTGGCAGGCGAAGAACCCATCGGTTCTGCGATCAAACTTGTGCAGGGCAAATGGATATTCGAAGCTTCTCCGCGCAGGGTTTTTGGCATTACGGGTTTGCAGGGTCAGGTCGATTTCGTTGATATCGCGTGCGCTGGCAGTGTCAAGAAACGCATGGTCTTCGCCAACGATACCGAATTTGGCCTGCCCGCCAGCTGGCAGAATTGCAAACTCGAGTTTCATGGTACTGATGGCAGCATGTTCAACCTGTACGAATATCTGAACTGATGCGATAGGTGGTACAAGCCGCCTTACAGGGAGAAAGCACATGTCCTTGCATGCCATGCAAGGTTGCACTTTCCGGGTATTGCGGCTTTGCCTGGCTGCCGGCATGAGTAATCAGGATAGACAGGTTCTCCCACGACTGATTAAAACGTGTCCATAGCATCGAGATCACCGGCAAACAGATAACTGAACCCGCGGTAACTCCAACGAAGCACAATGGAATGGCCGTTGATGCTGTGTGATGCAGAATATTTCTTGCAACTGGTCCCTTGCAGTTCCAGCGCTACCCTTCTAACGCTATTTTGTGGGGCCCTTATTTTGGATCGATCAATAGTGTTGGCTGGTTTTCATATGATATCGCTGCAAGAATAATTTTCCGGAAAAAATTTGCGTTCAACCAGTTCCAGCAAGATATGGATGATCTTGATGTGAATCTCTTGCACGCGATCCGCGAAATCACTCGCACCAGCGCACAGATCGATATCAACCAACTGGCCCAGCGGACTCTCGGCGCGGCCCGTGAGGCTGAGTATTTTCATGCCGTTATTTTGCGCATATTCCGTTGCCTTCAACACATTTTTGCTCTGGCCACTGGTGCTTATTGCGACCAGGCAGTCGCCAGGCTTGGCATGCGCCTCGAGGTAACGTGAGAAAATAAATTCGTAGCCATAGTCGTTCGCTACACAGGTGATGTGGCCTGGGTCACTGATCGCGGTAGCAGAGAGGCCCTTGCGATTTTTGCGATAACGGCCGGAGAGTTCTTCAGCAAAATGCATCGCATCACTCATGGAACCACCGTTGCCGCAGCTGTAGATGCGGTTGCCATTCGCCAGCGTAGCAATGAGCAGTTCGGCGGCATCGGCAATGTTCTGGATGTTGCTGTCGTTGGCAAGAAATGTGGTGAGCATTTGCTGGCTTGAGTTGAGTGCGGCGTAGATGTGCTGTTTCAAGAGATTACCTGGGCGGCTTAACGACAATTAAGAGGAGTGGCAATGGTACTAGGGTACTGTGTAAACAGAAAATAGTTTGATGCGGGGGGCTGCCAGAGCTGCCCCCCTGTTATTGCGAGACACGCCGTGAAATTGTGGATTCGTCCCTGGCTTGCATCAAAGCAATTTCCCGCCCACGTCACGACAAATGAAAAATCCGCTCGGCATTCGTCTGGTACAACTTACGCAGCGCATCGGTAGAAATAGGCAGCTTGTCATGCGTGATGACTTCATCG
>CAIYIP010000102.1 GCA_903926285.1 uncultured Gammaproteobacteria bacterium | reverse complement strand
CGTCAGGTTGAAGGTAGTATAGCTCTGGCCGGTGACAGGATCGTTGATGTTGGCGCCGCGGCCCTGCTTCACGAACAGTTCATTGAACGATCCTTCGCGAATATCGCGTGACTTGGTGGCACGTAGACGCACGTCGGGGACTACCTGGACGCTCAGTCCTGCTTTCCAGGATGTGAACTGGCCGGCACGGGAGTAGTCGGACCAGCGGGCAGCCAGATCGAGCTCGGCGGTCTGCGTGTCGTTGTCAAACAACGGGACGATGGTCTCGCCAAAGTATTCCTTCACATCGAACCCACCCTGGAATTCCGGTTGGCCGGAGAAGCGGTGCAAGTTGTCTGCGGTGGCAGAGCAATTGATTGAAGGTGCAATGCCACGCACGACGACTGTGCCGTCTGGCAATGTGACGTTACAGGGCGCGCCGAGCGCATCGATGGCATCGTCCACGATGATCTGCTTGATCGATGAATCGCGCCAAGTGGCGCCGATTGCCCCGCTGATTGGGCCGGCCCAGCCTTCCATGATGGTGCCGGTTGAGAGCAGTTCGGCGAAGTCCATCTCCTGCGTTGAGATACCGGTCTTGGTGCGATCCGAGAAGATATAGTCCATCGCTGCGTCAGACTGCAAGCCGCGGCCCATCATATTGACAGGCACGCAGTCACTGATGGTGTTGTCGATACTGTCTACAGCAATTGGATAAGCAACCGGCTCAAGTTTGCCTGGGGTTGTTGCGCCTAAATCGCCGCGGAAGAAATACCTGGAAGGAGTGGTTTTAACCTGTGACCATGCATTTAATTCCTTCTCTAGATTACGGCCCTGTGCTGCCATCTGCTTTGCCACGAGCTTGATACGGCAGATGGGCTGGCCCGTTGCAGGATCTGTCACGGCGTCTGTGGCCAGGTAGAAGCGATCAAGACGTTCCCAGTTGTTGTTCATGTTCTTCTTCTTGGCATTGCCGGTCTGGTAGGAACCTTTCAGGGTCCAGTCGCCAACAATGTCATTGGTGGTGAAGCCAACGGTGATGGAGTCTATCTGGTTCACGACTTCTGGCTGTTCGCGGATACCCCACTCGGTGCCAAGGAAGCCGTGCTGGTCCACACGAATGGACGCAAGGGGAGTAGGGTTAGCCAACATTGCCTGTCGTACTGAAGCAGGCAGGAAGGGGTTGTCGGCGTAGATGTTCATGAATGCCAGGCCCGCGTGCCCCAGACCTGTGCCCGATGCGCCGGAAGAGGAGGGCTCAATGTCGTTGTGGACACGGCCGTACAGTACGTGGCCCCACAGCGTGGTGTTCTCGGTCAGGTCGTAGTCAGCGCCGAGGAATACGTTCTGCTGCTTGACGCCCACGCGCTCGAGGCTCTGGGTATGACCATTAACGAACTCATCGTACTGGTATTGTCCAGGTGCGCCCTGTGAGCTGTTCAGTGTGCCGCTCTGGCCCGCGATCGAGGCGAATTGGCCTGCTTCGAACGGAATAATGCCTTTGCCATCGTTGGTGAACTGCATGCGGTTGAGAGCGGTACCCGGCTGGAGGATCAGGCCGGTATTGGCAAAGGAGTTGTTGTAGATGAAGTCCTTGGTCAGGCGCTGTGGACCGGCGGTGCAGTAAACACCTGCAACACACCTGTTAGGGTTGCTGGCTGGCAGCGCAGCCGCAGCTGCCCACGCCGGATTGATCACGTAGCCTGAGCGATCGTCCCAGTCGGCGTTATCACGACGAAAGGCGTCATTGTAACGAGCTTCGACAGAGCCGAACACATGCAGCTTGTCATCGAAGAAGTCGTCACCGAAAGTGACAGAGCCGCGGGAGAAATCACCGTCGCCTTCTTCATTGATGCCCGAGCTGAAGCGCACGTCGAGACCAGTGAAATTTCGGTTCAGCACGAAGTTGGTGACGCCGGCGAGGGCGTCTGATCCGTATGCTGCAGAAGCGCCGCCAGTGACGACGTCGACGCGCTGCATCAGCGTATTGGGCAAATAATCCACGCTTACGGAGCTATTTTTGTCTGACGGCACCACGCGCAAGCCGTCGAGCAGTACTAGTGTGCGGTTGCCACCCATGCCGCGCATGTTGAGCTGGCTCTGACCAACGTCGGCCGTGACGCGGTTTGCAATGTTGTCGCCGCTGATGTTGTTGAAGAATTGGGGTAGGTTCTCTAGCTGCTGGGCCACGCCCAGGCCTGGATCGAACATGCGTAATTCTTCAATATTGATTGCGGTAACAGGAACTGGCGACTCAAAACCAACATCGCGTGAAATACGCGAACCTGTGATCTGGATTTCTTCAACGGCTGCCTGAGCGAAAGTTTGATTGGTGTAGCTGATAAGTGCAGTAGCGGCGGATATTGCCAGAGCAAGTTGTTTGCGCCCTGAACTATTTTTGCCTATGAACATTGGTTTTCCCCTTTGCGTATTCCCCGCATCCGTACCGTTCGGCACGGATGTGGGCATGAGTTTGTGATTTTATATGCGCTAAATACTGATATTTTTTTCAAAAAAGGCTGATCAGTACTTAACCAGAGAGTATAAAAGTGTTTCCCGGAATAGACCATCATTAGCTGGAAAAAATAATAAGTGGGAATGCCAATGCCAGTTCGAAAATTAATCAACCTTGTTGATCGAGTCCGAAAAAAATTTTGATTTATGAAAGAGGTCATTCGGGATTGCGGGAAATCACAAGTAAAAAACTCTTCGACCTGCACACGAATTCTTTGTCAGGATCGCAGGCAAACTGATTTTTAGAATGAAACAAATCCTTCAGTGAGATTGTTCTGCATAAATTCCTGGTATGAATTTATTTTTTAGTAATTAGCCAAAATCAAGACCGCACACATTG
>CAIYIP010000101.1 GCA_903926285.1 uncultured Gammaproteobacteria bacterium | reverse complement strand
TCACTCCTGGCGCCCATGGTTTCCATCTCCATGAAATTGGCAACTGCACGACTCCAGGAGCAATTGATGAAGCAGCCGAGGATGTTGGCGATGCTCTTGAAGAAGACTGCGAAGAAGCCACTGATAGCAACTGCGACTAAGCAGCTACTGCATTCAATGCGTTGTTAGTGAAGATGGCTCTGGATAAGCCCCGGAGCTATTGGTAACGTATCTGCTATCTGCCCTCACTTATACAACATGTAAGCGGGGGCTTTCTTGCTGAGACGCAAGGGCATGTGGCCTGTGTATCAATGATCTAGCGCCAGATCACGTCGCTATTATTGCGATATGCTGCATCAAGCAGCTCTAACAAGGGAAGCGCTCTTTTTTTCAAGCCGACAAAGTTCAGCCGCTCTTTGATTTCTTCCTCAGGCTTATCCGTTTCTTCATCGGCAGGGCGCTTATTTTCCGGTGGCAACATCTGCAAATGTGCGCGCAACTTATCGGAGGCAGTTTTAATATTTTCGCCGCGCAGTATTCCTGGCGGCGGTGCATTTTCTCCCATCGCTTTGAGCAACAGGCCCGCAATATCGCCGAACATCACAACATCCGGATGTACCTTGGTTGTAAAGGTGATAAGCATGTATTTTCCGTTCTGACTTGATTGAATTTGCGCGCATAGCCACAACTGGCAAAATACGTCTGCCTGAATACAGCATGGCAGCAAACGAAACAGTTTTCATGCATTTTCCGGTACTGATACCTGAAACAACACGACTGTCGGTAACAAATATGAAAATGATTAGTTGGAAGGGGAAACTTGAATTTCAGAGCCAGGCTTTGCATGAAACTGCCTGACTGATAAAAGGACGTATGAAAAAAAGCCAGGCTGGTTAGCCTGGCTTTTTTGTATAAACAACTACTGTATGAACAACTATTACGGAGCAGCAGGCGCGCGTACTGCCGCGACTTCTACTTCCACGCGACGGTCTGGTTGCAGACACGCTTTGAGTGCGTCATTTACAGGACCGGTGCACTGGTTGGCCGGGACTACTGGAGCTGAACCATTGATGCCACGGGCAGTAATATCGCCAGCAGGGATACCGTTTGCGATCAGATAATCCCTGACGGTATCAGCACGACGCTGTGATAAACGCAGGTTGTAGTCTGCTGCACCAAGACGGTCGGTGTGACCGGTAACATTCAATACTTCGTATTCCAGGCCTCTGAGCTGTTCAACCAGCCCATCCATTTCCTGACGACCTGCAGGGCGCAATACAGCACTGTCAAAATCAAACAGCGCATCTGCTGAAAGCGTCAACCGTGTTGGTTGTGGAGCTGGCGCTGGAGCCGGAGCGGGACGTGGGGCTGGTGCTGCGGCTACAGGAGCCGGCGCAGGCGCAGGAGCTGCCGCACGAACTGGGGCGCCAAAACGGAATATTGCACCAAGGGAGAGCATGTCTACCATGTCGGTAATACCAACTGGGCTGCCCAGTCTATAACGCTCCATCTCTGTACGCAGTGAGAACGAGTCGCTCACGTTGAACTGCAGACCCAAACCATATTTCTCACTGATGTCTTTATCACCATTTTCAGAGAAAAATGCAGCAGGGACGCCTACGTTAAAATTTTCTTCAACCTTGGCGTAATTAAAGCCGAATCTTGCGAAAGCAGAAAATCTTTCTGTGATCGGGTATGTACCAACCAGGTCCAGACCCACGCCGTCTACAGAACTTTCTCCAAGCATCGTATAAGCTGGGCTGGTAGGACGCTGTGTCTGAGTGATGGAGCCAAATTTACCTAGGTTGAAATAACTGCCTTCAATTGCAAAAAAACGGTTGAAGCTGTATCCACCCAGAATCTTCGCCGCAACGTCTTTATCATCTTTGGTAATGTCTTTTGTGACAAAACCATTTGCGAGCAGGGTTGAATCAATTCCGTACCGCTCAATATCCGCACCGGATTCACCAAGGTTAAAGCCGGCGTACCAACCAGCATCCTGTGCCAGAGTTACGGGACTACTGATTGCGAACAATACAGCCATGGCCAGTAGTGATGGTTTTACTGAGGGGATTTTTTTTGCAATGTTTATACATTTCTCCATTTTTTTCTCCAAGTGATACTAAAAGACTAATTTTAAAACGTGAATCACACCGCGCCAACAGATAAGCGGTAGAAAACATCTACTACAATCCGATTGCGCTGTATGTGACAGGAAATACTTCGGCAACGACCATGACACCATGGATAGCCTACATATGAATGAAATACGATGACGCGAATAATTGCCTGTAAAAAACAACTTAACCCGCTGGATAGATCATTTTCTCAGCCTTCTCGGTGTTACAACGTTCGCTGACACACATGCGATTACGCAAGAAAAAGATCTAGCCAAAAATATTCAAGTCGGCATGTGAATAACCGGCAGCCTCTCTCCGAAGAGCAATGAAATAATATCAATTGCTTTCGAAACTTAACATATTTTTGCTCAATAGGCCCGCAGAAACTTAATACATGCGCTACTTACAGATGAGTCGTAGCATCCATATTCACATGATTTACTCCCGGAATTTCCTATCGGTGGCCCTCGAGTTCTTTCCATTAAATGTTGCATCCACTTAGTTGTCGGTTGATTTGTACATCATGCGGACCGCACTCAGTGCTGCGGTATTTGATACCGGCTTTCCGCACACGACCAGGAATGGCATTGGACTCGTCCTCGCCAACATGAAACCAATAACGATGAGGAGCCAAAGACCCCTCTGCGTCAATAAAATCCCGAGTCAACCGCTCAGAAAAGGGGGCTGCTCCGGCCCACGGAACCCCGATTAACTCTACCAGCAACCTTGCTGAAGCCGACCTGTATTGGGCGGGGACAATCACAGGATCATGCTTCTAGTAAGGGGGACAGTGGTACTCATGAAGTAGCCTCAATGCCTGGTTGTCCGTGTTTTTCTTCGTCTTGAATATGCAACTACCAGGCCAGATTTTAAAAATCTTTAAGAATCAGTGTTTTGATAAATTGCAGGGACAAATCGCAGAAATTCGTGCCCGTAAATACTGCACACGCAGTCTGTAAATGTTTCCTGATTGGTGCTTTGCGCAAAATCAAGAAAGATAGGAATGATCATCCCTAAACTTGTAATTTCACCTGCCGGACAAGTCGCAGAGCCCTTGCAAGCTTGATACTCCCACATCAAAACATTACATCCATCCAGAGCGATATTTTTGCACTATTTGGATCTGAATCAAGATGACAGCAAGAATTACCGATAGCATGAAATAATTTTAGGACTGCATGGAAATACAATAGACTAGAATATTAGCGACCCTGTGCAAGAAAATGGCTTTGGCAGCCCAGCGGTATTGGCATAGAGGTTGCAACACTCATATGCCAAAAAGCGAAATCAGTTTGCGGAATATTTCAGGTCTCGGCAGAGCCTGGCAGCGCTAACTGTTGGTGGCTACTGTCCGGGCAACCCGTGAGCGAAAACGAGGAAACAACATGAAAAATACAGCTGCAGATCACAACGGCACTCTTAATACACAGGAAGAGCTTGAAATAGCCAGGAAAGCAGTACTGGAGGCTTACGCCAATTTTCTGGAAGCCAAGAAACATCTCAAGATAGCGGCGTTTGCTGCCGGGATAGATTTCAAGGAAAGTGCCCATGAACATCTTGAGGAGGCGCTCATCAAAGCCAAGGAACGCAAGGATGAACTCCGCGACAACACAAGTGACTATATCAAGGAAAATCCGATCACAAGTGCGAGCATTGCCTTTATTGGCGGCATTTTGTTTTCCCGGTTGTTCGGCAAATAGGCCCGGCAAATAGCAGTTCGACGAAATAGTTTAACGAAATAGTTCGGCAAATAAGCCCGGTTAAAAAATAAAGGCGTTGTTGATGACTGTCAGAACGGAACAAGTCCCTCCCGCTACCGATCAGGATGATTCAGCGGAACAGGTAATGACTGGCAATACCCCACCAGGCTTGGAGGAGAGTCTGGTTCTTGCAATGGATTCCCTACTGACGCTTATCAAGCTGTTCAAGGCCGAAGCATCGCTGGCACTATCAATATTGCCGACTTATGTACTTTTGAATCTTGCGCGTCTGCCGATTTATTTTCTCACATGGATAAGCTTTGCTGTTTTGGTTGCCACCGCTATTTACATACTGACAGGAAATCTGTTGCTGACTGCGGGTGCATTTTTCATCCTGCAACTGGGCCTGACTTTTGTCCTTGAGCGCTTTGTGCGCAAAACCCGTGAAATCTGCAGCCTGCCCGAAACGCGGAAAAGCGTGGCTGTGACAGTGGCCAGCATCAAGGAGCGACTCAAAGATGAACAAAGCCATTCTTAACCAAAAGGTAAAACACCTCAGTGGTCATCTGCAGCAGAACGCGCAAGCGTTCAGAGGCAAGCAACCAGCCGTCATTCCGAAATTTACATGGCAGCAACTTGTACCTGTCGTAGTGGTACTTGCCGGCATTGGCATACTCATAGCTTCGCCCACAACCCGCAATAGCCTCGCCGTAAAACTTGCCATGCTGGTGTCGTCACAGCTACTACAGGCAGACTCCGATGAACAAACATAAACATCAACTGTTATGGTTGGCGTTGCCGACAATGATTTAGGACATCCTTACCTCGGAAAGGCAGTCGCTAGAAAGCATCGAATTCGAGGTAATACCAGGTTGATTCAGATCATGAGAATAACAAACGGCGCGAGCAAGTTGGGTGCGTTGGCAGACATTGACTCGATGAAGACATGAGCCAATGCTGTTCTTAAGGGTTGGTACCCTTTACCCCTTCAAACCGGGCATTGAAGCCGTATGGATGCGCTTTGAGCGCGCCACTTTCGGTTGATATGGCGCCTTTGCCATCTTTCAAACTACCTTGCCACTGGGCGGAAGCGGTTTTGTTGATCTCCATCATTCACCTCCTGTTGATATGAGAGTTACGGCTTTTGCGGGGAAACTTCCTGGGAATGGTGCGGGCGAAAGCTCATCCTTGAGTGCAAGTCGTGCGATGCTGGTTTGAAAAGCATGTGTGCTCGATCTGCTTGAAGAAGCTTATACCCTGATTGCTAATTCGTCGAACTTATCAGGTAGAGTCGATTGTGGTTAATTACTGCGAGGACTTTTTCAATGCAGGATTAGGGTCTGGTCCGGTTACAGAAAACCGTTTCATAGAGGTGTCATGAATTAATTTTTGGTTCAGTGCCAGACCCTGCTGCTCATGGGCTTGAGAAAACTTCATTGGCATGAAGGCCAATGAGAGCTACATGGAAGTATTTATGCGGTTTTCTGAAACCCATGAGCAGCAGGGCCTTCAAAGTCCAGAGAGTGCTCAGAAATTTATAAACACGTTCTAATACTTGCTTTGTTGAATGTACGCTAATCTTGAAGGGTAGCGGCGCAGATTAAATGATGAAAAGTCATCACTTCCCTAGTTATTCGGCGGCAATACAAACGTCAGTTCCAGATAGAAAAAATCCGAGTCTGTGGAGCTCATGCCGCTGGCGGCGTGTTGTCGGTTGCGGATGAATTCTCCTGTTGCGAAATGGTTATAACCAGCGCTGGCCCATAACTGCGGCGTTACGTTGTAGCGAACACGCAAGTCGAGACCCTTGCCGACAAAGTTGCCGCTTTTTCCATTGCGGTCGCGATTGAAGGTGGTACCTGCAAGCAGATTACTGAAGCGGTCCTGGTCGCTGGCAAGCCAGAAAGCGCTGTAGCCAGCATCTATGCGCAAACCAGGGATGGGCTGGAATTCGATTTTTATTTTGGGCGCGTGAATGTTTTCAAAGATTACGTAGTCATCGGATGACCACGGACGAGCAAAGCCATAGAAACGTTCGAAACGGTTGCTGGTGTTATCGAGTGGTGTGCGGTCGCCGCTGGCATAGCCGTAAAACGCACTCAGACGGGGGCGCCAAGGATGTTGCTGCCAGGTGTAGCCGACTTCTGCAGTGAAGGCTTCGGCTTTCTGGTCTTCGACGCCGTCGGTGCCAAACTGGCTCATGTAGCTGATATCGTAGTTTATGATATTGGTTGTGCCGGCTCTGCCATAGACGCGTATTCCTGGAGCCTTGATGTTACGTTCGCGGTTGTTATTGGCGGCACTGCCCTGCTGGCGCAACTGCATGAAATGCGGTTCAAGTGTGAGCAGTGGCGACAGCCTGCGCCAATGGCCAATCACGGCGTTGAACAACTGGTCCTGATTGGGACGGTCGAGACTCGTGAGTTGACGTGTTACAGGATGCAGCGACATCATGTCGAGCTCCCAGTCGTTGCTGTCCTGACCAAGCGTCAGGCGCAGGCCATCGAAATTGTTGGTGGTGTTGCGCCATTCGTTGCGCGCGATCAGGCGGCGATCGAGTGCTTCAAAGGCCATGCGCCCTGCGCGAAAACTCAGTGGCCTGGCATTACCCCTGGGGTCAGGGCCGAGTACGTCAGAGAAAAATAATTCGGCATAACCCTGAATTATTTCTGCTTCGTTGATATCACGATCATCACGCACAAACTGGCTGCGCGTGCGGCGCGAATCGGTCACTTCAACGGCAAACCGTAGCGGATCAAGTACGTTCTTGATACCAACATAACCCCGGATGCGCTGCAGCAAGGGTTCGTCGAGACTGTCTACGGGAATACGGCGTATATCGTCGTCCCGATATTCATAACGCAGCCGATATTCGAAACCCGCCTGAAGCCAGCCAGTATCACCGATATTCCTGACATAAGCTGGCGGATCACTTTCGCGCTGCGTGCCATAGGTGCCAGGCTCGACATAATAAGTTGTGGGTGCAGGTGCAGCACTGCTGAGCTGGCTCGCCAGTACAGAAGACAGTGCAGAAAAAGTCAGAACAGCAAGTTTTCTTACTGAAGTAGTTTTAACACGAGAAGTCGACATCAGTAATTATTACTCTTTTCCACTCAGGCTTTTTTTGAGCACATCTTCGGACAGGTGTGGGGCGCACAGCCAGATAAAGTCGTAGGCAAACTTGCGCAGCAGATGGCCTTCGCGGATGGCAATACGCGTAACGTTTTCGGGAAACAAATGCGAGCAGTCGAGTTTGTGCAGCGTCTTGTCGCGTTCTGGATCGAATGCGAGTGACGCAACAATACCAATACCCATGCCGAGCTCCACATACGATTTGATCACGTCGGCGTCGAGCGCTGCCAGCACTATTTCCGGCGTAAGGCCCGCATCGGCAAAAGCCTTTTCGATATTGGCGCGGCCCGTGAAGCCTTCGTGATAAGTCACAATTGGATATTCAGCGATTGCCGCGAGCGTGAGTTTCTTCTTCTTTTCCAGCGCATGTCCCACTGGCACTACTACCGCGTGATGCCAGCTGTGATAGGGATACGAAATCAGACCTTCGACTTCTGCCAGTGCTTCTGTCGCGATACCAATATCGGCACGCCCTTCGAGCAGCATCTGCGCGATTTCCTGCGGACTGCCTTGATGCAATTGCAATTTCACGTCGGGATAACGCAACCGGAACTGCAACACGATATTCGGCAGTATGTAGCGCGCCTGCGTGTGCGTCGTCGCCAACACAAGATGACCCTTGTCCTGCTGACTGTACTGGTCAGCAAGATTCTTGATGTTCTGCGCATCAAGCAACAGCCGCTCCACAATCTTGACCATCTCGCGGCCAGGCTCTGTCATGCCAAGCAGACGTTTACCCTTGCGCACGAAGAGTTCGACACCAAGTTCGTCTTCGAGATCCTTGATATGTTTGGAAACACCGGACTGCGAGGTATAGAGACTGTTCGCCACTTCCGTCAGATTGAAGTTGCAACGGACGGTTTCACGAATGATTCGGAGTTGCTGAAAATTCATTTTGATACGCTCTGGCTTTGTTGCTTGTGATTCTCTTTCAGGATTTGTTTCGTTGGTTCTGATTATTTTGTTCAGTGCTCGTCAGGAGCGGAACCGTGCAGACCAGACACGCCCGTGAATCCATACCTGG
>CAIYIP010000100.1 GCA_903926285.1 uncultured Gammaproteobacteria bacterium | reverse complement strand
CTATAGCTATCAGCTTGAAGGCGAACTACTCAGAACTCAAAATGATATCGAGGGCGCGCTGGTAGCATTCAGGACTGGTTGGGGTATACAGCCAACTAGTGTTATCGGGACTAAGATATATCAAATTCTGTTAACTCAAACCGATACTTCTGCGGCACAGGATTTCCTGGATGAATGGATGGCATATGATGGGAATGATATCGCACCAAAATTACTGACTGCGATGAGATACCAGCAGCAAAACAATAACGCCGCAGCAATTGCGCTTTATGAAGAAGTTTTCATCCGAGAACCCAATAATTTAGTCGTGCTAAATAATCTTGCCTGGTTAATACAGGAGGCCGACCCTGATCGGGCGCTGCTATTAGCTCAGCGCGGAGCTGAGCTTTATCCAAATAATGCTGAGGTTATCGATACATATGGCTGGATTCTTTTCCAGCAAGATAAGTTGGACGAAGCAAAAGTCGTTTTGAATAGAGCCTTTGAACTTGCGCCAAATTCCACGGCCATTAAAGAACATTGGGAAGCAGCTCAATAATGACTTTACTTGTAGTAGCTCAGACCTGAGCTGACAGCCACGTATTTTTATAAAATGCCTGTCAGCTTAGATTTGACCCAAATTCTTTCTCTGGCAGTAGAAAAAGGACAAAGCCTATATACAACTGATCCTTTGTTCTAACCGATTTGTAGTGGTCAACCAATTCCGGACAGTGATTTAGATAGATTTTCAGCTCGTGCATGGTGAAAATTGATCCAGTTTTCATTCAAGCATTCATTTCGCAATCTGCCTTTGAATGATGGGATGCAGGAATTCTGATTCGGCTAGCAGTTTTTTCAGTCGACTGTTTTTACCTTAGAGCGCCTTTAGCCGTTTAGCATCGGAGACACTCATCCCACCGAATTTGCTGCGCCAGATAATAACTGGCCTCCGAGAACCCATGCAAGCGATACATCTCCCTGACTGGCAGCCCAGAGTCAGCACGATTCAGGAAGCCAATGATTTGTACTTCTGTAAATCGTTTCTTAAAGTCCAATCTCCTCGTCAGAGGAATTGGACTTTAAATCATTTTGCTACTCAATTACTGGAGAACGTGGATCCATGTAGCAATTTGGCAGGCTATGATAACGGAAGTGTAAGGTTAAATTCTGTTCCAACTCCAGGTTGGCTCGTTACTTTAAGATCCCCCCCTAAGCTACGCAGCGTTTCGCGGCACTGATATGCACCAATGCCCATTCCAGACAGTCCTTTTGTACTTTCAAAAGGGCGAAAAAGTTTAGTTTTGATAAAATCTTGACTCATTCCTACCCCATTATCTATTACCTTCAGAATACACATATTGCCTTCAGAGCTGAGGGTAATCAAAATTCTCCCTGCGTCGGGCGTTGCGTCCTTTGCATTTTGAACAATGTGGCCAATAGCAGAGAACAACTCATTAGTATTGCCTGTAATGTATAGCTCTTTTGCATTTAGTAACTGCAACTCTGGAATAGGTTTTACATGCTTTTTTGATTCAATAACATTATTCACAAGCTGAACAAAATCTATTGTTTGCAACCCTCCGGATTCTCCTTGGCTATCGAATTTGAAATGTTGAAGAAGAATATTCATTTTGTTCACTGCATGTTCAGTGGTCTTTATCATATCTTCGATAAACGCAGGATTGTTCTTATGCCGAGCAGAGTTACTTACCATTAAGGATAATTGTGAATTAAGGGTTTTGATATCATGGACAACAAACGCAGACATTTGATTAAAAGCAGTAAATTGTCGCGCTTCCGACAATGCTTCTGAAACCACCATTTGTGCCAGATAACTTGATGTTTGCTTTGCTGCCGTTTTTAATAAATCAAGGTCCTCCCAATCCAATTTAGTATGTAGTCTGGATTTTTTTAAAATCAAAAATCCAAGTAATTTCTCATCTGAAACCAAAGGTATGATCAGCCATGGATTTATGATCGACGAGATCCAACTTGGCAGATTTAGTTTATGCCTATCCTCACCTTCAATTTCGATAATCCACTTTTCACTCTCCAAAAAACTTACTAGCTCGCTGTCTCTTGTTATCGAGTTATGTTCAATCCACCCAAATTCATTTTGTGCAACTTGATCATAATGGTAATTATTAGTCGTCAACCATAGCCCTCCTCCCTGACTATTCACAATTTCTGCTATTGCTCTTATTGCTCGCTCGGGTAAAGATTCATCACTAGAGGTTTGAGACAATGTTCTGCTAATTCGCAGCCACTCTTCTCTATAGTCATACTTGGTACTAAACAAATTCCTGCTAATGTAAAATTTTAAATAACCCCGTAATCTCCCAGATAAGACCAATACTAATAACAAGCTAAGAGAAATAAGCCAAAAAGAGATTTGTAGTACCTGCCCCCATTCTCCAGAAAAAATTCTTATGTAATATCCTGCAGCTGCCATTAATAATAAATAAATCCCGGCAACTAAAAGCATCCCTGTGTGGAAGACCAGCTTCCTTGATACATTCATTTGAATGGGCTTATTTCTTGTTCTGGATATGCTGATTCCAATCAATATCGTTGATATGGCAGAAATATATCCTCTCAATTGCCAAAACAGACTATTTATCCCTCCCAGCAAGATAGCGTCAGAATACATATACAAATCAAAACTAAAGACTATTCCCAACCCCAAACACAAAAACTTTATATGCCATAAATGATCTATACGCGTATTTCTGATGACTTGCTCTATAAGCGCCAAGCCAACTATGACTACCACCAAAAATCCGGAAAAGATCCACGCACCCGCTTCAATTAGCTCGACATTTGTGATTTGCAAATTTTCGTAAAATAGAATATCTACCAAAACTACGCTGGGTATGGCTAAGGTAATTGCCGCCCAGGCTATTAAATTGAGATTATTTTTTACCTGGTCTGGTTTAAAAGTATCTGCTTTAACCCCCAACATATTCAGCAATAAGCTGAACCACGACAAGTCTCTCAATATTTCAAATAGGTATAATGTAGATAAGGTTGGGTAACCAAATTTCCTAAGAGATAGGTCAATGAAGAATG